>DATFCK010000486.1:0-3690 GCA_035253185.1 Chthoniobacterales bacterium
GAATTGCTAACTTCACATGCGCGCATCAAAGCTCGTTCTGGTGTTCATCTTCAGCGCCTTGATGCAGTTAGGCACGTTCAGTCAGGCCGCCGAAAAGAAGTCCGCGCCGCCTGGGCTGGCCCAGGCGCCGGATTGGTCCGCGGACGATCTAAAGTTTTTCCTGCACGGTTCCATGAGCACTGAAGTCGTTCCCGAAGCAGTGCTTCGTGCGTTCATAAAAATTTATCCCGACCTGTTCCCGAAGGCGGATCTCACCCACCTCGGCCTCGTTCCTGATCCCGACTTCGGATGGCCAATTGGATTTAGCCGGAGCAATGTGAAGCACCTCGGCGGATTGTCGGCGGTCGGAATCAACTGCGCGTCTTGCCACTTCGTCCAGGTGACTTCGCCGTTAAGTAAGAGGCCCATTCAAATCCTGGGCGGGACCAGTCATTTCAACGTGGAGGCATTTTTTGGGGCAGTGCTCGTCGCCACTTTCAAAACTGCGGATCCTGCCAACATGAAAAGATTCCTGGCGGAGTACCTTGGCAGCGCAACACCCGTTAGGTATAACGAGGAGTGGCGGGAGCAGGAGACAGAGATCGTCACAATGATCAAATCGGATCCGTTTGGCGCTAACGGTGTCGCGGCGGGCGAACTTCACCCCCTCACCAGCCAGGACATGCAACCGCATCCCGACGAAGCTCACGGCAGTCTGGCCGTGCTGGCTCACAATATGTTGAAGTTGTTCCACAACATGCGCGCCGCCCTGCATGTGCCGGATCAGCCGCCGGAAAAACGGCCGCCGGCGTCGGGACCGGGCCGCAACGACGCGTTTGGTCTACTGTCAGCTTCATTGTTGAATGCGCCCCAGCCGTATTCGCCGATTAAATTTGGATTGGTATGGAACGTCGACAAACGTACCTGGGTCCACTGGGATGGAAACACCAAATCGCCTATTGCTCGCAACCTTCTAGCTTCGTTAGGCCTGGGCGCACCGCTGCATGGCAAACGGGCGGATCTTATTTTTGCCGACGTAAAACGCCAGACCGATTTGTCGGAAAAGATTCAACCGCCAAAATACCCGTTCAAAATCAATCAGGTAGCGGCGAAACGGGGCGAAGCGCTCTTCCACACCAATTGTAATTCCTGCCACGGCGGGCCGGAAAGCGACAAGCGGTTGTATCCGGTGAGTGAAATCGGTACTGATCCGCACCGCGCTGAGATGTTCACCCAGAAACTGGCGGACGATTTCAACAGATTCCTGGCCGAACTCGAAGCGGAAGGATATGAGCCTCCGAAAGAATTCGGCGTCCGGAGCACCGGCAAATATTGGGCCGCGACCTTAAGCGGAGTTTGGGCGCGAGCGCCTTATCTGCACAACGGTTCGGTGCGAACGATGCAGGAATTGCTAACTCCGCCTGAGCAACGGGCCAAATCATTTCGCCGTGGATCGCGAACGTACGATGATCGGGCGCTCGGATACACCGACGAAGGCGCCTACGTTCTCGATACTGCCGGCAGTGGCAATTCGAATTCAGGTCACAATTACGGAACGACCTTGAGTAAGGGCGAAAAAACCGATCTCATCGAATATCTGAAGACATTGTAAGGTTGGAGCAGCGGCAATGCTCAATCGCGCTGCTTCCACCGGTCACTCAACCGGCTCAAATGAACGGATCCCTCCCCAGGCTGGCGGGGATTTGAATTGTAATTGTTCCGTCCCGTTAAAATACTGGTCACATGATCACTAAAAACATCGGCATGCTGTTACTGGCTATTTATCTAATCTGCGTTGGGCTGTTTACTTTGACTGGCATCGGGATTGGGATTCTTACCGGGATTCTGGCGTTGCTGGCGGGTATCGTCATACTCATCGGTAAATAGACTCACCGGTGGTTGCTGGTGAAACGAATCGTCTTCATCAGTCATTCTTCTGCTGATCTTCCGATCGCGGAACGGCTCTGCGCCTATCTGGAAGAGAAGGGCGTGCCCTGCTGGATCGCGCCCCGCGACGTAATGCCGGGAAAAAATTACGGAGCGGCGATCATTGACGCGATTGATGAATGCCGCGTTTTCGTTCTGCTGCTCAGTTCTCAATCTAACAAATCGCGTCAGGTCGTGCGCGAAGTGGAACGCGCCGCCAGCAGCGATTCCGTCATCCTGCCGTTCCGGATCGAGAACGTGCAACCCTCGCGCGATCTCGCATTTTACGTCAGCGCTGCGCACTGGCTGGATGCGGTCAAGCCGCCGGTCGAGGATCATTTCAATAAACTATTAACTGCGATTCACGATTGGGAGCGCGCGGAATCCAACGAAGGCGAAAAAACGTTAGCGCCACCTCCACCGCCGCCGCCGCCGGTGCCAATTGCGGCAGCGTCTCGACAACCTGGTTCACGGGTGACGTTGTTTATTGCGACGGGCATTGCCGCCGCGGTCGTTCTGGGCGCCTTTTTGTTCTACAAACTTCAACCGCTGAAATCTGGATCTAGCAGCACGCTCGAACCTTCCAGCAGCGCTCCACCGACGGCCACTGCGTCACCAACTGCTACTCCGCCCGAACCGTCACCCACCGCGACTCCGGCTGAAACTCCGCCCCCGATGCCAATCGCTTCTCCGGCTGCGACCGCGTTTCGACTGAAGCCGGGGGAAAGACTCCGGCCTAACGTGAGCCCGGCATTCACCACAGCTCCCTCGGATCCAGCCGATCTGCCTCCGGCTCCGCAGCCAACCACGACGGTTTTAAGCACGCCGCCCGGTTCCACATTGCCCCGGCGGCCGATTGTGCGCGAGGTAGCGGCGTCGTCCAGCATGGATAGCGAACATCGGCCTAACTACGCCTTTGATGGAAGGCCGGACACCGGCTGGGTTACAAAAGGAGGCGGTAAAGGGCAAACACTGTTTGCCCACTTCAAATCTCCGGCCCGGGTGACCCATGTTTCTGTTCTCAATGGAGACGGCGATGCCGGCCGTTATCGAACCAGCAGCCGAATCAAAACAGTACGAATCCTCCTGAGCGATGGCACCAACCAGTTGCTGACGTTCAAAGACGAGATGAAAACGCAAACCTTCGAGCTAAAAACTCCGGTCACCGCGACCTGGGTCAAATTCGAAATCGTGTCGGTTTACCCCGGAAAAACGAAGCAGACCGGAATATTCGAGATCGGGTTTAACGACGCCGACGATTATTGATCGCCATCGGCTGTTCGATCTTCAAGGTTTTCGCGCGCGAATCTCCGGAACACCCAGAATCCGGACCCCGTTAGGCGGGTTATCCACCGCCCATACCAGCGCGCTGATCATCTGATCAATGGTCACGAAACCCAGCCGCTGAGCCGATTCGCGGAATTGCGGCAAACGGTCAGCCACCCAAAAAAACGGCACCAGCGGCAGCGGCCAGCGGTGGGCAGGGCCCACCACATACCATGGCCTAACGAAAGTGGCATTCATTCCGCTTTGCCGAATCAATTCTTCACCTTCTCGCCGGACTTCCTGGAAAGTTTTCATGATCGGAGCGGGCTGAGCCACACTTAGATAAATGAAATGTTTAACATCAGCGGATGAAGCAGCCTTGACCGCGGCTTGAATGGAAACGAGATCGATCTCCCGAAACTGAGTTGCCTTTGCCGGGCTCGGATGCGCCACCCCGACCAGATGCACGAACGTGTCCGCCGGCGGCACGGCGTTCATAAATGTTTCCAGCTGCAACGC
>DATFCK010000487.1:0-3321 GCA_035253185.1 Chthoniobacterales bacterium
CTAACGGCATAATCCTGGCGCTCGGATACCGCCTTCGCGACTTTGGCCAGCTCCAGGATTGGAGTCGACACCCCACGCTGTAGGGCTGATGCGAGTATGAGCGCGCCCAGAAAAGAGCAGATTCCAACGAATAACAGCAGAGCGGCGTAAACCATTATGCGCGAATACATCGCGCTCAGATCGGCCCGTAGAAAAATTGTTCCTAACCGTCCGCCCTCTTCCTGCGAGACCGATTGAAACATGTCGAGAGATGCGGGATGGAAAACGTATCCATCGCGGCCGGGACGAACCGGAATGTCGGTATCGGACGCGGTCTCCGGAAATCGGGCAAAGATCTTGCCGTTGTCATCGTATATCGCAGCGGCGGTGATCTGTTGTTCGGCGGAAAGGGCGCTCAGGATTTCGTTGGCGTTCTTTGGATCCTCGAACGCCAGGGCGGCAGTGGTGTTTGAGCCGACGATTTGTGCCAGCACGCCCATGTTCGCCACCAGCGTTCGGCGGAAAGTAACGACCTCGTACGCGATCAGAGCGCTGCCCATAAAAATCAGGGCGAAACTGGTAGTGAGCAGGATCAACAGCGTCAGCTTGCGCTTTATCGGCGTGTTACGCAGGGAAACCATGTTCTAGCCCTTGATTTCCGCTACCCGAAGCAACTTCGAACTCACATCGACATTTGCCGCGCGCAGACTGGAAGTATTGACCCGCAACCGCACCCGATTGCGCTCGGCAGTTAGGGCGATCATCCCGCCGCGGTCGAGAAATCCGTCCGTTTCGCCGACCGTCACCACGTGTTTACCGGCAACGGCCGCCAGGACTTCATTCAACTCATCTGCTTCCGATCGGCTAACGAACAGGATATGGCAGCGCCGGATCTCGCGCGGACTGTGATAATATTCAATTCGGATCGGGCGCCCATGATAAGTTTCGCCCTGCACCGCTTCCTTGAGCAGAGAGCCAAATGGGTCGGTGCCGTAAACGCCGATGATCAACGGATCATTGGATGACGAAAACGCCGAGGCCGGCCATTCCATGAACCGGCAAAACTGGTACAGAAAAACCGATTTGAGCCCGTATTCACTCGGTTCCAGATGGGCGGCGCCGCCGGCGGGCGAGGCCAGGAGCGAGAGCGACGCCAGGCAAGCAATTAGTTTGCGTGATCTCAAAAACTCCATTTGAACGTCGCGTAAACGCTTCGCTGCACTTCCCGCGTATTATTGGTTTGGACAAATTCGGGATGACGATCGTCGAATAGGTTGCGGCCGACGATGGCGACCTCGAAGTTTTTGATCGGCACCCAGGCCAACCTGGCGTCTGCCGTTAGGTAGGAATCGGTATGCGGGCTTGGCAGATCATCCACATAGCGCAGGAAGGTATCGAAGCGCAGGTGCCACGGCAGGTTCATTGCTGAATGGACCAGGAAGCTGAACTCAGGATCGTTGCTCTCGGAAGTGCCGTTGTTGATGTCCTGGCCGCCCTCGACGCTTCGAATATCGACGTGATACAGCGCCACGTTGCCTTGCAGCCGCCACCAATCCGTTACCTGCCATTTGGCGGACAGTGCGCCGCCGTATGACTCGGCGTCGAGTTTGTTCTGAATGGTGATCTGGCCGCCGGGCAGGGGCTCAACGCTGCGGAGGTTGCCGTAGTCATTATAATACGCTGCCGCATCAAATGAGAGATAAGTGACCGGCTGGACGCGATAGCCGAGCTCGTAGGCAATCAGGGTCTCGGACCCGAAATTTCGGTTAGGCACCAGAAACAGCGGCAACCCCAGATCGGGATTAGGCGCGACAAAGTCCTCGTCGATCCGGGTAGGCGTCCGGACCGCGCGGGAAATAGCGCCCCAGATCGTCTGTTCCTTCGACGGCAGAAATGTGAATCGAGCGGTGGGCTGAATCTCGAAACCGCTAAAGCTGTTCCACTCGAACTTCGATCCACCCGTCAAATAGAACATGTCGGGCACAAGGTGCCATTCATCCTGGATGTAACCGCTCACCAAATGCTGGGTGTCGTCGGCGGGAATGAACGCGAAACCGGGACCCAGATTGCCGATCTCGTCATGCGACAATCGGTAATTGCCGCCGGCGACGAAATAATGTTCGCCTAACCGGAATTGATATTGCGTCTCGATATCGAAGGTGTTGCGGTCCTCGCTGAATAATTCCGGAATCAGGCGATGAGTACGATCCCAGTAGGTTTGCACCATCAGCGATGACTCGGTGGATAAGGTACGGGTCCAGCGCGCGACAAGGTTTTGTCCGTTGACCTCGATGTCGTCGCCGGTCAGCTGATCGAAATCGCCGGCGTAAAAATCGCCCTGGAGCGTAAGCAGATCTTCGGGCTGAACTTTGGAGTCGATTCGAAACCCGCCCTGGGTGAGATGAGTATCGTCCTCATTACCGTCCCCTAACAAAGGCAGGCCGTCAGTCCGGTTGTGCATCGCATAAACGCGATAGTAAGTGTCTTCACCGGCTTTGCCGCCATAACGAATGCCGCCGAACGGTGGTTGCTCGAAACCGCCGCCGCCATACATCAAGAATCCCTGAGTTTCATCCGCGCTCTTGGTTCGAATGTTGATCACGCCGTTAACCGCGTTCGCTCCCCATAACGTTGCCCCCGGGCCGCGGATGATTTCGATCTGCTGAATATCCGGCAGGAACGTCTGCTGAACATCCCAGAACACGCCGGAAAACAGCGGAGTGTAAAGGCTCCGGCCGTCCATCAGCACCTGCATCTTATTTGAAATGGTGCCGTTGAACCCGCGAGCTGAGACCGCCCAAGTGTGACCATCCACCTGCGCCACGTCCATTCCCGTGCCCAGCCGTAACGCGTCGGGAATATTGGTAACGCCCGCGCGCTCGATATCTTCGCCCGTCACCACATCTATTGCGCTCGCGGTTTGCGACAGTCTTTCCGGCCGGCGTGACGCCGAGGTGATTTGCAAATCCACGAGCTCTTCCAGCGGGAGCTTTTTCAGTTCGGCCGGAGATATGCCCACCGATGGCGGTTCGGCGGGCGGTTCCGGCAAACCGGCATCGGGTGAATGATATGCTTCCTGCCCAGCGCCAATCGAGGTTAGCGCCATGAAAGCGGCAACAGCGATTGCTCGGCTCAGGCGGTGATTGAAAACACTCACTCCTGAACGCCACTTGTAGCTGAAGCCGGCCGCGACGGCAACAGGCGGATTTAGCCTGCTACCTCCTCTATTATATATGAGGTGTGGCCAGGAGTAGCTCAATGTTGACCGGTGACCAGCCGGGTATCCCGCAGCCAGAATCGCACCACGAGTTCGTTCCGGCTGTAGCGGTTAAGCCCGAAATT
>DATFCK010000488.1:0-3377 GCA_035253185.1 Chthoniobacterales bacterium
GTGGGGGTTGCAGTGGGAGTGGGGGTTGCAGTGGGAGTCGGGGTAGCAGTGGGTGTGGCGGTGGGCGTCGCGGTGGGAGTCGGAGTCGGAGTTGGTGTAGGGAACGATACCGGTGTGATGACGACGGTATCAATCTCCTGATCGGCAGCGCCGTTAGCGGTACCAAGGGCGGTAAACCGGAGCGTTGCCGTGGTGGAGTTAGCCGTAAAAGTGAATTGATAATGCTGGAACGTGATCGCCGACGTCGTCCAAGTACCGGCTTCGGGCGGTGTGATCGTTTGAATAGGCAGATTGGAGCCGATTACCTGGACTTGCACCTGCAACGGATTGCCATTGCGTCTTCCGTAGATCCCGGCATCGAAATCCAGACGATACACCGCACCCGGCACCGTCGGGAAATCCTGGGAGAGAGTATCTCCGGTAAAATCGCCGCCCGCGCTTAGTGCGGCGGAATGGGTCGGACTGGTAGCGCCTTGCGCATTGTCGGCCACGTGTGCGCTAACGACCCAGCCGGTGACGGTGCCGTTTAAGCCGAATGGACCAATTTCGAAGTTCGGGTTGTTCAGTGGCACCGGCGTTGTGCTCGGCGTCGCAGTCGGCGTGGGCGTCGGCGTGGGCGTTGGTGAGGCAACCGCTACGGCCACCGCCACACTGTCGATTACCTGATCCGCATTCGCGTTACCCAAACCGATGTTGGTGAACTTCAATGTTGTAACAGTCGAGTCGGCGGTAAAGACGTAGTGATGGTGCTGGAACTGATTGGCTGCGGGCGTAATCGTTCCGGTTAGGGGCGGAGTAATCGTCTGATCGAGGTTGGTATCGTTTCCGATTACCTGAACTCGAAGTTGCAGATTGGCGCCGTTATCCGGGATGCCTGCAATCGCCGAATCAAAGTCGAGCATGTAAACCTGATGCAGGGTCGTATTGAACCGCTGTGAGAGCATGTCGTTCTGGGAATTGGCTCCAGCGCTAAACGCGGCGGAGTGCGTTCCGCTCGTGGCGCCTTCCGCGATATCCGCCACATTTCCCACTGGCGTCCAACCACTGACCGTGCCGACTGTCGCAAATGGTGCGGTTTCGAAATCACCATTGTTCAACGGCAAAGTTGTCGGGGTGGGAGTCGGCGTGGGCGTCGGCGTTGGTGTCGGGGTGGGAGTCGGAGTGGGCGTCGGAGTTGGTGTCGGTGTGGGGCTGGGCGGCGCGAATGAGGAAATCACCACCTGATCGACGACCTGGTCCGCATTCTGGTTGCCGGTGCCCAAGCCGGTGAATCGTAACGTTGTGCTTGAGCTGTCGGCGGTAAACGAATACTGATAATGTTGAAATTGTATTTGCGAGGTGTTGAACGTGCCCGCATCAGGTGGCGTAATCGTCTGGTTTACCAGCGCGGTGGGTGAAGATCCGATAACCTCCACTTTTAACTGGAGGGCATTTCCGGTGCGAACCCCGAAAATACCGGCGTCGAAATCAACGGCGTAGACGGTGCCCGCCACGGTTGGGAAATTTTGGACCAGGGTGTCGCCGGTAAAATTTCCACCGGCACTGAGCGCAGCGGAGTGTGTTCCGTTGGTCGCACCCTCAACATTTGCCGCGACGTGAGCCGAGACAGTCCATCCGGTGACGGTGCCGTTTAAGCCAAAAGGACCCGTTTCAAAACTTGGATTATTCAGCGGCACCGTTCCGTTCGGACCAAATTGCGCAACCGATACAGTGTCCAGTTCTACGTCGGCGTTCGCGTTTCCTAAACCGATATCACTAAACCGAAGCGTAGTGGTCGTGCTATTGGCCGTGAACGTATAGTGATAGTGCTGAAAAATGACTGACGCCGGATTAAAGGTGTTGGCGTTTGGAGGAGTTATGGTGTCGGTCAGTAAATTGCCACTGCCATTGACCTGGACCTGCAGCTGGAGGGTTCCGGTTGGAACGCCGAAAACTCCGGAGTCGAAATCCAGGGCGTAAACAAGTCCGACAGTTGTCGGAAAGCTCTGCGACAACGTGGTACCTTGCGAATCGAAACCAACACTAAAAGCTGCCGAATGGGTGGGGCTGGTAGCGCCTTGCTGGATCGAATGGATGTGGCCGGTGCCACCGACAGTCCAGTTGGTTAGGGTGCTGCTGGGGGCGAACGGAGCCAGCTCGAAATTGGGATTAGAGATAAGGTTTTGCCCCGGGGCCGCCGCCACGACGCAAAAGATCGAAAATATAGTAGTTACGATTGCTCTCACAATTGGAACTGTTGGGATTATCTGATCGGTGGCTCCGGGTCAAGATTAATCGCACCGATTTCGCGTCACATTTGCGACCGGCGACATTCTCGGTAAGTCGCCAACTAAGAGGGGTTTATAAATGTCGGGAAAATCGCTTCTCTCCGTTCCTAACCGACCTGAATCACCCACTAGTCCTTCGACCACCGGGTCCGCTGCTGAATTGCCTGTCCCACACTCATTACCCGCAACCTCGGCGTGGGGCGGTCGGCAGTGAATGTGGAAGCTCGCTGGACGTTTAATTACGGCCGGTTCGTAATTTTGATGATGGCACTTTTTCCGGCGCGCGGGGGTAACCGATACCGGCTGTTCGGCCTCAATATCAGTTTCACTTTCTCCGCCGGCTCTCGAGCAGTGTCACGGAGCGCGGTTAGGATGATGGTCGTCGAACTTTCCCCAGCTGGAATTACTACCTGGTCGGCGATTTCGCTGAGAGTGTAATCGATCCCGCGTCGGGCCCCTCCCGCCGTGCCGTACAATACCGTTAACGGCTGTACGGATGCGGTCGATCTCGAGATCGTGAACGTAGCAGTATTCCCTTCTCGGACCGTTGCCAAGTTACTGATAATCCGAACCGTCGGGATGGCTGATGGATTCGGTGGTGGGGTGGGAGTCAGAGTTGGGGTCGCGGTCGGGGTCGCGGTCGGAGTTGGACTTGGAGTTGGAGTCGGTGTCGGCGTCGGCGTCGGCGTCGGCGTTTCAATGGGAGCCGTCGTTGCACTGGGACTGGCAGTCGGAGTCGGAGTGGCAACCGGAGTGGCGGTCGTGCTCGGCGTCGGCGTCGGAGTCGGTGTTGGCCTTGGTTGACTGACGAACGTAACCGCCACGCTATCGATCAATTGGTCGGCGTTGGCGTTGCCCAGTCCGACGCTGGTGAACTTAAGAATGGTGGTGCTGCTGTCAGCGGTAAAGGTGAAATGAAAATGCTGAAATGCTACCAGGGCGGTGTTGAAAGTTCCGGCGTCGGGAGGAGTAACTAGCTGATTAATAAGGGTGCTATTCCCGATAATTTGGACTAACACCTGAAGCTCCGCGCCGGTGCGTTGTCCGAAAATTCCGGCATCGAAATCCAGGGTGTAAGTTGCTCCCCCTACTGTCGTGAAACCTTGAGCG
>DATFCK010000489.1:0-4337 GCA_035253185.1 Chthoniobacterales bacterium
GCATTCAAGCTCGGCGCGCCCCCCCATGGCGGTATTGCCATGGGCCTTGACCGTCTGGTGATGTTGATCTGCGGTGAACAATCAATCCGCGATGTCATGGCATTTCCGAAGAACAATCGGGGGATGGATTTGATGAGTCACTCGCCGGCCGAAGCCGATGCCCGGCAGTTGCGCGACTTGGGCATCAAATTGGCCAAGGAAAAATAGGGAGCAGCGATTGACCCGATCGCCATGGTCCGGCAGCCGCCGCTACCTACCCCGTTGGCCGCTGATGATCCTTCTCGGTTCGGAATAGAATGGCCACGCCGAAGGTGACGATGGTGCCAAAGCAGATCCACCACGGAAATTCCATTACCGGCAGCCAGCTGGGCTGGCGGTACAACTGAGTGCCGACGATTCGGCCCAGGGCGTTAGGCAAGCCACTCAGGAATGCCACCACCATGAATCCGGCGATCATGGCGATGATATTACCGGCGTTGTTACCCCGGCGGCGGGTAAACATCCCGCACAAAAAGACGCCTAACAACGAGCCATAGGTGTACCCGAAAATCCCCAGCACGATTGGGATAATGCGGATCGTCGGATGGACGATGACCAGATAGGACGTGGCCGATGCGACCACGATCATGAGCACGGAGAACCACACCGTCGCCCAGCGTACCGCCCGCAAGCTTTGTTGAGCCGTTGCCCGAGGATTGATGTAGGGCTGATACCAATCGCGGGTGAAGCTGGTGGCCAGGGCATTGATTGCGGTGCTCAACGAACCCATTGCCGTCGCAAAGATGCCTGCGATCAGCAGTCCGCGCAGACCAACCGGCATTTCATACAGGATAAAGTGACAGAAGGTTTCGTTAGGCGTTTTCGGTAAATTAGGATCGGGATGCGCCTGATAGTAAACCCACAACAAAATGCCGATGCTGAGGAAGGTCAGCACGATTGGGATGTCAGCCAGGCCGGACAAAATGAGCGAGCGCCGGCTGCGGCGCACGTCCGGCGCGGTTAACATGCGTTGCACCATGTCCTGGTCGGTCCCATGCGTAGCCATGGTGATAAACGTCGCCCCAAACAGACCGGCGAAGATGGTGTATTCGATGGCAAACATGGTAAGCAGCTTCGCCCACCATTTCACCGGTGCCGGCGGCGGCGAATCGCTCACCGCGGTTGCGATCCGTTTGTCATGCTCTTCGCGATAGAACGCGGTTACCGAGTCGCCGGTTCGTAACTGATCGCTGCTGGTCGCGATCCATGGATTGTTGGTCGCGTAATCCCGCGTTGCCCCAACCTCTTGTTCCTGCAAGCTGAAGCTGCGGGGCGTTCCGGTATCTCCGGCTGCAATCTCCTGCACCGTTCCAGCCGCCTCCCGGGGAAAACCGGTATCGATCAATTTCACATCCTGGAAATCGTTAAGCCGTTGCCGGATCTCCGCCCAGCCGCCGGGAATGGAGAAATAGAGCAACCCGAGGGCAACCAACGCGCTGCCAATCATAATCGAAGCCTGGATCAAATCCGTCCAGATTACCGCTTTGATTCCGCCTAACGTTGTGTAAATCGCGGTGAGGATGACAATGGCAACCGTTGCCCCGATATAGATATACAGCGTTTCGAGCTGACCGGGTCTGACTCCGCGGATCATCTCGTAGGCCAGGGCCAGGGCGATGGCGGCGACATACAGCCTTGCGCCCGAAGCCAGCAATCGGGTGATCATGAAAATGGCCGATGCCGCATTCTTGGTGGCCACTCCAAACCGTGCCGTTAGGTATTCGTAAATCGAGTAAACCTTGTAATCGTAGTAAGGCTTGATGAAAATGTAGCTAACCAGAACGCGGGCGATAATGGTTCCGAACGCCAGCTGAAGGTAAGTGTAATTTCGAAGCGCAAACCCTTCGCCGGGAGTTCCGAAAAATGTGCCGGCACTGGTTTCCGCGGCAATGATAGACGCCAACACCGCCCACCATGGAATACGGCGGCCACCGAGCGCGAAGTCCTCGAGATTGTCTTCTTTTCGGCCCATGTACAGGCCGATGAAGATGATCACCGTGAAATAGACGAGGAGAACACCGATGTCGATCGCGAGCCGCCCGTTCATTTTCGGCCGTTACTTAGCCACAGATGAACACAGATTCACACAGATAAAGATGATTCTGCCAAAGTTCGCGCCTTACACCTGTCAGATCTGTGTTTCATCTGTGTTCATCTGTGGCGAAATTGAACAGAATGGAGCTCCAACTTCACGCGGCGGATTTTGATCTGCACAAGACACTGAACTCCGGCCAGGTCTTTCATTGGGAACCGGACGGCGGCGGGTTTTATGGACTAATCGGCGACCTGCCGCTTTACATCGAGCAAGCCGGCGAACGATTGCGACTTAAAGTGGCACCGGCTTCCAGCGGATGTGGGAATGCCAGTTCGGCAAAGACTGATCGGCCAGATGCGGCTGCCACGGTTAGGCATTATTTCGCGCTGGATCATCGGCTTAACGACATCTGCGGCTCGTTTCCCGACGATCCGATCATGAACGCCGCGGCGGAATATTGCCGCGGTCTGCGGATTATTCGGCAGCCAAAATGGGAATGTTTGGCCACATTTATTTGTTCGTCGATGAAGCAGGTCGCGCACATTCGGCAAATGTCGCGCGCATTACGCGAGCGCTTTGGTGAAAAACGCGAGTTAGAACGACGCACGCTTTTTACATTTCCAACTGCCGCCCGTCTCGCCCAATCGTCCGAGAAAGAACTCCGGAAATGCGCGTTAGGTTTTCGCGCGAAAAACCTGCTGATGACGGCGCGCCAAGTTGCCGCAGGCGAAGCCGACCTCGAAAAATGGACAAAACTTCCGGATACCGAGCTGATTGATCGACTTTGCGATCTTCCGGGAGTTGGCGCCAAAGTGGCCAACTGCGTAATGCTATTCGCTTACGAACGACTGCGCGCTTTCCCCATCGATGTGTGGATCGAGCGAGTTCTTCGCCAACGCTATTTCGCGCGGAAGAGAAAACCGACCGCCGCGAAGCTGCGCGCTTTCACCATTAATTACTTCGGCAAACATGGCGGATACGCTCAGCAGTATCTGTTTCATCATGCCCGGACGACATCGCGTCACAAGAGCATCCAAAGCGGCGGAACACCGCCGCACTCCAAAACGCAAGCGCGCAATCTCACCTGATTCGTCATTCGTCATTACGCCGAACCGGCGTCGATGTCTGGATTGAACCGGTCTTACGAGAGCACGATTTCGCTCGAAAGCGGAAACCGACCACTACGAAGCTGCGCGCCTTTACGGTAGATTATTTTGGCGAGCACGGCGGATACGCTCAGCAATACCTGCTTCACGATGCCCGGATGGGCGGCGCAAAGTGACTCGGTAGCGGCGGTTCACCGAACCGCCATGGCGATTGGGGTCAATCGCCGCTACCATAATTGGCGAAGAAACTGCCCCCGCGACCGCCTTAACACCAGTCCGGCTCGGACCGATTGGCATCCAGGCCCTGTAGGCAGACCTGTTAGCTTCCCGGGAACGTAACACGTTCCCCTACAGAAGGATTCCCCTGAGGTTGTCTCAGGTCCCCGCCTGACGTAAATTTGCCGGTTAAATGCCCGAAGATTGCTGCCGGATTCCCCACCCAGTTTTGTCTAACCCCATCCAATGAGCACGGCAGAGATAACCTTTTCGGTAGGCGAACTCGCCCAGGACCGAAAACAGGAGGCTCGCAAGATCCTGTGGGCGTTTTTGGCTGCCTTGGTGATTCACGTGATTATCGGGTTCCTGCTGGCCATCCTGAGCGCGGTTCAAAGCATACCCCTGCCGGAAGAAGATAAGCCGGTTGAACTCACGATTGTCGATATGCCGGTCGCGCCTACGAAGCCGAAAAATGCGCAGTTTATTGAAACGGACGAATCGAAGGCGAGCACTGAGGCGCCCGAAGAAAAGACGTTTCAGTCCAACGCGAATTCGATCGGTGCCAGCGAGGCGGCTCCGAGCGGAGATATGCCTCTACCGTCGCAGGACGGAAGGGAAGATCTTAATACGCTCGATTTGCAAAACCAAAGTTACACTCTGGCTAATCGCGGTACTGCAGCACAACCCGCAGCCGCGCAGCCAAGTGTCGCGCCGCAGGCTACCGCGCCACCGGAACCGAGTGCGGCTCCGAGTCAGGCGCCGACTTCTGCCCCTACCGCCCCGCCCGATCAGTTGGCAATGCTAACCGCTCGGCCGAGTCCTGCGGCAGAAGCTCCGACGGCAACCCCAGCGCCGGAAGCGCAGCCGACACCCCAACCGCAAGAGCCGAGTTCAGCCTATCGTCCCGAACAACAAAAGACCCGAATCAGTGGCAATATTTC
>DATFCK010000490.1:0-2352 GCA_035253185.1 Chthoniobacterales bacterium
CTTGGCAACAGCCGACCCGCCAATCCTAAACGGCAATACTGTAACCATTAATCTTCACAACGTGACCAACGAACAAACCCTGGGGATCACGCTTAAAAATGTAACCCACGGAGCGGACGTAGGAGACGTTGGAGTGGCGATGGGTATTTTACTTGGAGATGTAACCGGGAATGGCGCGGTCTCCAATACCGATATTGCTATGGTAAAATCGCAAGTCTCGAACGAGATAACCGCTTCCAATTTCCGTGCCGACGTCACCTGCAATGGCGCCATCAGCAATACCGACGTGAGCGTGGTCAAAGCGCAGGTGGGAACGGATCTGCCGTAACTTCCTCATTACGACTGCTTAAACTCAGTTGCCTAACCGGTGGACCGGAATGCCGGCCGTCTAGTGTCCGCACGATAATCGCAAAACTGTAATCTCTGCGGATCCGGCTGATGTGCAGCCGTTTTGCCCGGCTGTTACGAATCATACCCAAAGCGTAAACATTGACGCTCTGAGCGGCTCAGACGGTAAACGCCTCCGTTGAAAATCCATTCCGATCATGAAAAAGAACAAACAGAAAAAATCAGGCCTTTTTAGCCTGCGCGCGTTGTTGGCCCTGGCTTTTTGTTCGGTTGCCGCGGTGTTCGCGGTGATGGCGGCCACACCAGGCACAAGCAACCTAACGGTACCATCAACTATTGGCCAAACCGTGAGCGTCAGCTGGACGGGAACGATTCCACCATTGGCAAACGCCACCAGTAACTGCACGACTCTGGCCGATACTCCGGCCGTTGATCAGCACGTTTCGACGATCACCGTCCCTTCCGGAATTTACAATTCCATGGTAGCGAACTTCAAATTTGAGATCGCGTGGACCCCGGTGGCCAACTCGCAAACCAGCGACGAGGTGCTCACCGTGGTGGGGGTGGGATCGAGCGATGGCGGCAGTCCGAGCGAGACGGTCAGCGCGCGCAACCTGCCTTCCGGCAGTTACAAGATTGTGGCCTGTGGTTTCTCGAATGCGCAACCCCAGCCCTATACCGGGACGCTAACCATCACTACCGCTCCGCTTGATCCCCCTCCTCCGCCTAACTACACCACCGGAGCAATTACCTTTGGATCGTCGAACGTGGTTGATTTTCAGCGAACCGAAGGCGAACCGCTTCTTCACCTGGATAAGGATGGAACCTATTGGGAAAGCGGTCCGTGGGGATTCAGCACCAATTCCTCTTTTATGCACCGGTCGGTGGACGGTGGCGATCAATTCAATGTCGTTAGTCCAACAGCGTTGAGACCGAATCCGCCTCCCGGCGGCGGCGACACCACTCACGCGATCGATGACCAGGGCGTTGTTTACTTTGGGGACCTGGAGGGCGCCCTAACCGAACTCGATTGCTCGGTCAGCAATGACAATGGCAACAACTGGCGAAAAAACCCTGCCTGCGTACCCTTCAGCGGCACTGATCGCCAGTGGCTGGCAGTCGATAATGGCTCGAACCACAGCATCGGCGCATCCGGTGCGGCCGATAATACCGTGTTTTACGCTTTTCATGACGTTGCCCTTGGTCACCTGATTTTTTCATCGCCTGGCTCCACCGGAGTCACCGATCCAGTCGGTGGTCTGGTGTTTACCCCGGCGTCTACCAACGCTCAGACCGGGTTGTTCTATTCCGGCGGCGGTAACTGCGGCGAGCTGGTGTTCGATCCCGTTAGCCGAAACCTTTATTACTCGTGCGCGGCCAACGACCATATCGAAGTCATAATCGGTCACGTGGACCCTGGCCAACGCACCGGAATCAGCTTCACCACAAAAGTACTGGCCGACTCCCCGGGGGGCTCAGTCAGTAACCTGTTCCCGCCAGTCTCGGTGGACAGCGCCGGCAATGTTTATGTGGTCTGGAGTGATACCGGCGACCATAACCTTTACTATCAGTATTCGACCGATCAGGGGAACACCTGGAGCCAGGCGGTGAAGATTACGCAGCCGCCGGCCAAGTCGAATGTGTTTGCCTGGTGCGAGGCCGGCGGTCCGGGCAAACTGGTTGCGGTGTGGTTAGGGAATGATTCCGCCACCTTGAGCGATAATATGCCTAACTGGTCGACTGATCCCGCGGCCGCGTCGCTATTTCCTTGGTACGGCTACGTGGCCTTGATCTCAAACGCGAACACGCCAAGTCCGTTAATCGAGCAGGATCGGTTTACCCAAAAGCCAATGCATTACGGGCAAATCTGTAACAGTGGCATCGGCTGTACACTTCAGGTGCCGCAGGGCGACCGTACCATGGCCGATTTTCTGTCGGTGGATCTCGCCGCGGATGGCGCCATTCAAATTGTGTATAACGATGTATCAAGTCAGTATCACGGCG
>DATFCK010000491.1:0-3667 GCA_035253185.1 Chthoniobacterales bacterium
AAGAGGACGGCGGCGCGGCATTTGACACTAACCGTGCAGCTGAGCCGGCGAAAACCGATGCACCGGCCGAAGACGATGCCGAGGAGTTGGGGTTCGCCTGATTGGAGCTCCCCTGGGCTTTGAGAGCTTGGCGCTTTGAGCTTCTTAAATCGCTCCGGCTTTCTTCAGCGCCCGGTAGGCGCCGTTTTTATTGATGGTCTTTAGACCGCGCGCTGTCACCCGGACCCGGACAAACTTTTTCAGCTCCGGCACCCAAATGCGGTGCTCGTGCAGGTTCGGATTGAACACCCGGGGAACGTTTTTGGTAACGTGGCGGCCCACGCCGCCCTTTTTCTTCGCCATACCGCGGCGATGAATAATGCTGCCTCGCGAAGGGCGTGTTCCCGTTATTTGGCAAACCTTTGACATGGCGGAAAAGACGCGAAAGGTGGCGCGCATCCCGCTGCTGGTCAAGTGAATGTTGAACGGCTACCCGCGGCTGGTGTTCTGTAACAGCTGTGGCTTTGCCAATGGTTGAATTCAAACCCCAGGTCAAAGTCTGCTCGCGTCGTCGCCCAGGGCGTGGCAGGATCGGCCTGCTGAACCCAAAATGACTCAGAAAAACAACCAGAAGCTTCGGATCGGAATCGTCGGCGCCGGCGGCATCGTGCGCACTCGACATCTGCCTGCGCTGAAGAAACATCCTGACGCCGAGATTGTTGCGGTCTCCAACTCCACTTACGACAGTTCCGAAAAGTTCTGTCAGGAAAACGTCCCGCAGGCCACGCCAATGCGGAATTGGGCCGATTTGTTAGCCCTTCCGGACCTCGACATCATTTGGATTGGGACGCCGCCTTATATGCATTCGGCGGTGACCATTTCCGCGTTGGAAGCAGGCAAACATGTCTTTTGTCAGGCTCGAATGGCCATGGATCTGGCGGAAGCAGAGGAAATGCTGGCCACATCCAAACGTTATCCCGAACTGGTGACGATGCTGTGTCCGCCTCCCTACGGTTTACGCGGGGATCTTCTGATGAAGAAACTCCTGGCCGAGAATTTCATTGGCCGTCCGCATCACGTCCGGCTCCAAAGTTTTCATGCAAACTTTATTAATCCCGACGCGCCGGCGCACTGGCGACAAAAAATTGAGATTAGCGGACTGAATGTGCTGACGCTCGGGATTTATGTCGAGGTCGTACAACGCTGGTTAGGCAATATCAGCGGTGTTTTTGCCCGCGGCAAAATTTTGCAGCCAATCCGGCAGGGCTACGAAGTGATCATCCCGGATGAGCTGAATGTTCTGTGCCGGTTTGAGAACGGGGCTGAAGGAGTCCTCGAGTTCAGCGGGGTGAATGCGCTGGCCGATGGCGATCGGCTCGAGATTTATGGCGATCAGGGGACCATTATCTACGATTTCGCTAACGACATTGTTCAGGCCGGGAAAGTCGGCGACGAAAAGCTCCAGATCATGGAAATTCCGCGGGAGCTGGAAAGCAACTGGCGGGTAGAGGAAGATTTTCTGAGCGCGGTAAAATCAAAGGGCCGCATCCGCCCGCATCCCGATTTCGAAGAAGGCGTTCGTTATATGCGGGTGGTCCAGGCGGTAGCCGATTCGCGCGCACACAACGCCTGGATGGACATCAAGGACGGGCTCGCGTAATCGTAGCATCGGCGGTTCGCCGATGGACGGGTGCACCGAGACGACCGAATCAAAACGCCGCGGCCGCTCTGGCCAGAATAAATCCGATTAATCCGGTAGCGGGCAGGGTGAAAATCCAGGCCCAGATGATTCGTTCCACCACCCCCCAGCGTACCCCGCTGAAGCGTTTCATCGCCCCGACTCCCATAATCGAGGTGGAAATGACGTGGGTGGTCGAAAGCGGAATGCCGTAAATGCTGGCTCCCTGAATGATCAACGCCGCGCTGGTCTCGGCCGCAAAACCGTGCACCGGCTGCAACTTCACCATGCGATGGCCTAACGTCCGGATAATCCGCCAGCCGCCGGCGGCGGTTCCCGCAGCCATCACGATTGCGCACAGAATTTTCACCCACAGCGGGATGCCGCCAAATGTCGGTGTCCGCAGAAAATGCAGCCATGCCGGGATCGAATCGAAGTGGCCATCCTTGGTGCCGGTAAAAAGCGCGAGGGTGATGATGCCCATCGTTTTCTGGGCGTCGTTAGTCCCGTGGCTATGGGCCATCCAGGCAGCGCTGAAAATTTGCAGCTTGCCGAATACCGAATGAATAACGTGAGGGGTAAACCGGTGCAGCAAAACAAACAGCACAAACATTACGCTCGCGCCCAGGACGAACCCGGCAATGGGCGAGGTGAGCATGGGGACCACCACTTTTGGCCACAAGCCGGTATGCCATTTCAAAACCGACCAGTCGCCTTTGGCGGTGGCCAGGGCGGCACCGCACAATCCACCGATCAGAGCGTGACTGGAACTTGAGGGAAGTCCGCCCCACCAGGTGACGATGTTCCATCCGAATGCGGCCAGCAGAGCGCATAACACCGTCGCGGACGTAACCACGTTGGTGTCCACCAGACCTTTTCCGATGGTTGATGCCACCGCCCCGCCTAACAATGCCCCGGTCAGATTGAAGAACGCGGCCATGGCGATGGCCTGCCGCGGCGTAAGCACTTTGGTGGAAACCACCGTCGCGATCGCATTGGCCGCGTCGTGAAAACCGTTGCTGTACTCGAAAATGATCGCAGCCAGGACGACCGTAATGAAGAGGGCCATGGGCTGGAAGAAAACCGCCGGCTACGAGTACTTCAGAACGATCTGAACAATGACGTTTCCCGCATCGCGACAGCGATCGATGACTTTCTCGAGTAAATCGTAAAGGTCGCGAAGAAAAATGATGTGTTTGGCGCTGTAATCGCCGTGATACAAATCACGCAGCAACTCCAGCTCGAGATTATCCGCATCGCCCTCAATGGTCTGCAGATGTGCGTTCATTTCACGAGTGGTCGCGATGTCGGTTCCTTTGCGCAGTTGTTTTACCATTGCCAGCACGGTCTCTGCGGCCTGATCCAGAAGCTCCACTTGCTTGCGAAAGCTACGCCCGTGCAGATCCTGCGGCGAAATCAGAATGCGTTCGCCGATTTTCTCGACCGTCTTCGGGATCTTATACAGCGAGGCGGCCAATGCCTGGATATCTTCCCGTTCGAGCGGAGTCACGAAGGTTTTCGATAAAGCTTCACTCAGCTCCTGGGTAATCCGCTTATCTTCGCGCCGACTGGCTGAGAACACCGCAATGTCCTGCGGCAAATCGTCGCCGCGTTCGACCTGCACCAGCAGATCGATGAGATGGTGCACACTGCTGTCGGCCTGTTTGGCGCTGGCCTCCAGGAGATCGTAAAACTTCTCGTCGTGCCCGAGGAATTTGCGGATTGAGATCATAGGATTGATTGCCTGCTACAGCATTGCGCCGCGGAGAATCACAAAAGCAATACTGAAATAAATAACCAGGCCGGTAACGTCGACCAAAGTAGCTACGAACGGCGCGGAGGATGTCGCCGGGTCAGCCCCCACCCGCCGCAGGATAAAAGGGAGCATCGAACCGGACAGGGTTCCCCATAACACTACCCCCACCAACGCAATTCCCACGGTTAGAGCGATTAGCGGCCAATGCCTGGATATCTTCCCGTTCGAGCGGAGTCACGAAGGTTTTCGATAAA
>DATFCK010000492.1:0-12499 GCA_035253185.1 Chthoniobacterales bacterium
CGATCGGCGGATCGATGTAAATCGGTTTGAGCTCGCCGAAATCTTCCACCTGGGGAGGGTGACCTACCGAAAAGTTAAGATCCGAAATGCCGTCGTAGGTCTTCAGCATCGCGGTTAGGATTTTGTCCAGGTCCGGTGGTCGCATGGTCAGGCTATTCTTCGGAGGAATCCAGAGGCGGTTCCTTCAGGAAGGGACGGAATTTTTTCTTATCGATCGCTTTGTCGTAAGCTTCTTCCGGCGAAATCCGCATGTTGCGCAGATGATCCATGATGGCGTCGTCCAGAGGCTGGTTGCCCTTTTTCTTGCCCACCTGAATCATGCCCGGGATCTGGTGGGTTTTGCCCTCTCGGACGAGGTTCGCAATCGCAACATCCACAACCAGAATCTCGAGAGCGGCAACGCGTCCGGGCTTGTCGATGCGTTTGAAAAGATTTTGGGCGATCACGCCCTTGAGCGATTCAGCAAGGGTGGCGCGGATCTGGTTCTGCTGGTTAGTCGGAAACACGTCGATCACGCGGTCGACCGCTTTGGCGGCGCTCGAAGTGTGCAGCGTTCCGAAAACGAGGTGACCGGTAGCAGCTGCGGTTAGGGCCAGCTCGATCGTTTCCAAATCGCGCATTTCCCCGACCAGGAGGAGGTCCGGATCTTCACGCAAAGCTCCGCGCAGCGCATTCGCGAACGATCGGGTATGGATGCCAACTTCGCGGTGCTGCACCAGGCAATTCTGGCTGCGATGAACGAATTCGATCGGATCTTCAACGGTGATGATGTGATCCTGCCGCGACAGGTTCGCGTGATCAATCATCGCGGCCAGAGTGGTCGATTTACCGGAACCGGTCGGCCCGGTTACCAGGATCAGACCCTTCTTTAACATCGGGAACTTTTTCAGCACCGGCGGCAACCCAAGGTCTTCGCAGGTCAAAACCTGGGAAGGAATGAGGCGGAAAACCGCCGAGATCCCGTACTTTTGCTGGAAGAAATTGGCGCGGTAACGGGCGACTCCGGGAACCTCGTATCCGAAGTCGACGTCGAGAGTTTCTTCGAAAATCTTAATTTTTCCTTCCGGCGCGATCTCATAGACCATGGCCTTGAGTTCGTCGTTTTGGAGCGGAGGGTAATCGACCCGAACCAGGTCGCCATTGATGCGCAACATGGGGGGATTGCTGGTGGAAAGGTGAAGGTCGGAAGCCTTCTGCTCCGCCATCAGCTTGAAAAAGGCGTCAATACGAGCCATGAGCGGAGCAAAAAAGAGCTAAATCAATGCCAGAAGGCGCGGGCGTTAATGCAGGCCACCTTAGCTGCGTTCGGTGTGATTCGAATCCAGAATGGACCGGACCTGGGAAAGCAGCTTTTCCCGAGTGTAAGGTTTCGGGATAAAACCACGAAGCCCCTGGGCCAGCATCGAGCTGACCTTTTGCTGCTCGGCGAAGCCGCTGCTGAGCACGACATTGATCTCCGGGTTCATTGCCCGGAGCTCGTCGAACACCGCGTCGCCATCCATCACCGGCAAAAAGAAATCGAGAATAACAAGGCCGATTTGTTTGCCGATCTGCTGATAAATTCTCAAGGCCTCGAATCCGTCACTGGACAGAATCACCTTGTAACCCTCTTCGACGAGCATCTGGGCAGCGACTTCGGCAACTTCCTGTTCGTCTTCGATAAACAGGATCAACTCGCGCGGCCCGTTCACGTTTAGGACGTTTAATTCTTCGTTGCTGGTGCGGGTGGTCGTCGCCGGCCGAGCCTCGCGAGGATTGCCCGGCTGTGGGGTGGCCATTAACTTGGTCAGATCGGTGGTGGTCGGGTTCTGGGCAGCGTGGATTGGCACCGGCGGTGGTAAAACCGTGAAGGGAGCCGTAGGCCCTTTCCGACGATGGGCGGCGCGGGCGGCGGTGTTTTCCAGAATGTTCGACGTGACCCGATCGAACAAGGCTTGCGCAGTTTTCGTGGCCAGATCGACGCGTTCGCCGACCAAACCGACGTAATTCGGGTTTTCGGGATGGCGTCGGGCCAGGTCCGTGTAACGCGCGATCTGATGTAGCATCGAAGTGAGATTGGTGGACGTGCCGGCAATCCACTTTAGGTCTTCGTGATCGAGCATAAACGGGTTAGGCAGAGTCGATGTCGTTCATGCAAGCCCACCAGACGCAGCCAAGTACAAGTCCGACAGTGAGGGTAAAAGAAGCGATGGCCAGCATAGGAGAACCGGTGCTCTAATATGAGCACTCACCGTGCCGTGTTCGTTTCGGGTCTCTTGCCCCCGGCTGGCGATAGCGCGCAGCCGGAGTATGAGCGATAACCGATCGCTGCTATGTCGTTTCGAAACAGTTTTTATTTGGGCGTTATTATCGCCGTTACGCTCGGCCTTTTTCTTGTTCGGCTATGGCAACCGGAACAACAGGTACGAAAACACAGCGAGCATTTGTTGGCATCGATAACGGACAAGGATTGGGATAACTTTGAGGAGTTGATCGCAGAAGATTATCAGGATCAATGGGGACACGATCGCACCGCGGTGGTGCAACGAACCCGGCAAGTCGCGCGTTACGCTCGCGGACTTCGAATCAGCGTGATAGCGCCTAACGTCCGCATTGAAAATCGCACCGGTTATTGGCGCGCATTTGTTTCAATCGACGGTGACAAAGATAATGAGGTGATCGCTGCGATGAAAGAGCGCGTAAACACGCTCCAAACGCCCTTCGAACTCAAATGGCAGCGCAAATCGGGTAAGCCCTGGGACTGGAAGTTGATCTCGGTGGGCAATGCCGGGCTCGAGTTGCCGAGATTGGACTACTAGACGAACCAGCGCCGTCCGGCGGTGGTAACCCAGGCAATCGAATCCTGCCGCAAACGACTGGCGCGAAATCACACCAGACGGTGCGGGTTATGGATCATCGTGTTTTGCCGGACCGACCCTACTTGCCGAGCGCGGTGCGCAGTTCGGTTCGAGCCGAATCGACATCTTTTGGCGTCTGATTGCACAACAGCAGACCTCTCAGCCGATCGCCCTGATAATAACGGGCAATGAATTTCTTTTTCGCGTGCGTGCCGTTCAATTCGACTCGGGTTGGAGCAATGCTGAAATCGCCGATGAAATCAAAATGCAAATCGAACATCTCGGTCCAGAAGTACGGCACCTGTTCGTAACGCTGACGTTTTTTCCCGGTCATGTTAGCCCCCGCGATCAGCCCCTGCTCACGGGCATTTTCCCAATGGGTTTGGCGCCGCACGCCGCCCATGATCCGATCGGGATAAAATGCGAGATCGCCTACCGCGTAAATCCCTTTCTCCTCCGTTTCAAGATACTCGGTCACCGGCGATCCGTGGGGGCCTGACAACGGAGTATTACGAACAAGATCGAGATTCGGTTCGGCGCCGCACGCCACTACCGCCAGGCCCGCGGGAACGCGATTGCCGCTTTTGGTCTGGATGTTGCGCAACACCGTTTTGCCTTCGAATCCATTCAGACTTTCGCCCATCAACATCGTGATTCCGTGTTTGGCGAAATAATCGGTTAACCAAGCCCCGATTTCCGGATCAACGTAACGGTTGAGCAGCGAGGCGTTACGGTGCATCAGGCTGACTTTCAGTTTCATTGTCCGGAGGCTTGCGGCGGTTTCGCAGGCGAGTAATCCGCCACCGACGACCATGACGGTTTTTTCAAGGCTGGCCATTTCGCGCAAGGCCAGGGCGTCCCGGACCGTCCGCAAATAAATGACGTTGCCGAGGTTTACCCCTGCGACCGGTGGCCGTATCGGGCGGCTACCCATGGCCAGGCATGCCTTGTTGAATTCAATGGTTTCCCCATTCCCAAGCACAGCCAAACGTCGTTCGATATTGAGCTGGGTAACGATGGCACCGAAACGGGTCTCGACCTTGTGACTATCGTACCAGGGCTGTTCCATCAGGGTCAGTTTCTTGGCGACTGGAGTTTTTTCGCGCAGAAACTCCTTCGATAGCATCCAGCGTTTGTAGGGGTGGGATATCTCCGCCCCGACCAGCGCGACAGAGCCGCGCTTATCGTATTTTCGTACTCCCTCGCACGCACTGGCCCCGCCAATCCCGCCGCCGATGATCAGGTAATCGCGCTGAATCATGTGGCGAATATCGGACGATAAAATTCAGCGGCTGGCGAGGGAAAAATTCAGCCGCGGAAGCGGCTGGACGCTAAATCGTTAAACTGTTGAACCGTTAAAAACGGGGAGGCGGTGTCTCTATTCAACAATTTAACTGATTTAACTATTTAACGCCGCGCTGGCGCGGCTTTGTGATTGCATTTTCGCAGCCACTCTAAACAGACTGGGGCGATGAACGAATCGACCACGCAGTTGAGAGATACCACCGCGAATCCCGCGCCGCTCGGGTTGCTCGGATTCGGAATGACCACCGTTTTGTTGAACCTCCACAACGCGGGGTTCTTCGAGTTGAACACAATGATTTTAGCGATGGGGATTTGTTACGGTGGACTGGCCCAGGTGATTGCCGGCATCATGGAATGGAAAAAGGGCAACACGTTCGCCACTACCGCGTTTACGTCGTACGGCCTGTTCTGGCTGTCGTTAGTGGCGACGATTCTGATGACAAAATTCGGCTGGGCCCCGCCTTCCAACGAAACCGCGATGGGCGCTTATCTGGCGACCTGGGGAGGATTCACCGCGGTCATGTTTATCGGTACGCTTTCGATTAGCCGCGCGCTGCAGGTTGTTTTTGGATCTTTAACCTTGTTGTTTTTCCTGTTGGCGATTGGCGATCTGACCGATGCCAGCCCGGGATTCAAGCGAGCGACCGGGTGGGAAGGAATTTTTTGCGGATTATCAGCCATCTACACCGGCCTGGCCCAAGTGCTTAACGAGTTGGCCGGCAGGACCGTGTTGCCGTTAGGCCTGAAAGCCAAACCACTTCAACGCGTCGCGGCGTGACTTTAGTGCCCGTCTTTCAACAACGTCGCCGCTAATTTTAGCGCCGACTCGCTTTTGCCGCCAAGCATTCGCGCGATCTCCTCCTGTCGCGCCTTGCCGGTAATTTCGCGCAGCTGCGAATGCGTCCTTCCGTGCACCACGTCTTTTGTCACCACGAAATGGGAGGTTGCCGCCGCCGCCACCGGAGGAAGATGGGTGATACAAATAACCTGATGCGCCGCGGCCAGGTCCCGCATCCTGGCGCCGACCGCCGACGCGATCTCCCCACCCACATTCACATCGATCTCGTCGAACACCAGCAGAGGAATGGAATCCTGCGCCGCCAGGGTGGACTTGATCGCCAGCATCAATCGTGAAATTTCTCCGCTGGAAGCAACGGCCCGAAGCGGTTTTGAGGGTTCGCCGGGATTGGCGGAGAAAAGTAATTCCACCGAATCAAGCCCGTTAGGCCGGGGCTCATCATGAGCAGACAAACTGGCGTCGAATTGGGATTGTTTGAATCCCAGATCGCGAAGATTGCGCCTTACGCTTTCAGACAGTTTGGGCGCCGCCTGCATTCGTAGTTTCCGAAGGGCATGGCCGCTACGTGTTACCGCGGCCCGGGCGGTTTTAATCTCAGTGTTCAGCCGTTCGAGCTCGGCATCTCGTCCTTCAATTTTGCGCAACCGATCCGCGGCGCGCTGTCCGAATTCGATCACCTCGGGAATAGTACCGCCATATTTGCGTTTGAGAGTTTCGAATAACGACACCCGTTGTTCGAGCGCGGCCAGCTGGGCCGGATCAAGGTCGAGGCGTTCGGCATAATCGGAAAGAGCCCGCGCGATTTCAGTGAGTTCCACCACCGCGGTCTGGTGCGTTTTAGCCAGCCCGGCCACGCCGTTATCAATGCGCTCAAGTTCGCGAAGCAAGCGCTGCGTTTCCCCTAACTGGGACAGGATGGACGATTCCGCTTCGGCAAGTTTGTGCGCTATGCTCGATGCCAGTTCGATGAGGCGCTTGCTGTTGCTGGCCAGTTTGTAGTGGGTATCGATCCGCTGTTCTTCGGTGGGATCGAGCTTGGCTCCCTCGATCTCCGCGATTTGATGCTGGAGCAGATGAATTTCCTGCTCACGTGCGGTCTCGGCTGTGTTGAGCGCCGCATATTCGGACAATAACGACTGCAGTCGCAAGTAGTGTTGCCGGTATTCGGCGAGGGTCTCACTGGCGTGGGCATAACTGTCCAGTAACTCCAGCTGCTTTTCGGGCGACAATAGAGACTGGTGATCGTGGGGACCGTGCAGATCGACCAACCCGTCGCCGAGTTGCTTCAGCACGGTCAGAGTCGTTGGCGATCCATTTATGAACTGCCGGTTGGTGGTCCCAAGCGTGCGTTTGATGATCAATTCGTCGTCGGACGCGTCGATCCCGCATTCCGTAAGCTGAGTGTTGAAGCGGATGATCCCCCGGCCGTTGAACACCGCCTCCACCGTGCACAAATCGGCGCCGGTCCGGATCAACGATTTATCCCCGCGTTCGCCCAGGAGGAGTTGCAGCGCGCCTACGATCATTGATTTACCGGCACCGGTTTCTCCGGTAACGGCCGTGAATCCGGGTTTGAGCTGCCATTCCAGTTGTTCGACCAGAGCGAGATTTCGGATTCGGAGCAATGTGAGCTCGATGGCCATCTGGGGTTGAGACTGACGGGTTGAGAGTTGAGAGTTGGGGCTTTCTCAGCTTGCCAACTCAATCCTCTACGCTCAACTCCGAAAGACGGCGCGACTCCGGCGCCGGGCTAATCCTGACATTTCTGGGAACCGGCACATCCCAGGGCGTGCCGATGATTGGATGTGATTGCGCGGTCTGTCATTCCGACGATCCGAGAGATGAGCGGTTACGGTCGTCCGTTTATATTCAGACGCCGGAATGTTCGTTTGTGGTTGATACCGGAACGGATTTTCGGACTCAGGCCTTAACACAGAATGTGCGGGTCGTTGATGCTGTGATCTTTACCCACTCGCATACCGATCACATCATGGGATTTGATGATCTCCGGCGGTTCGGCTATCAGCGGGGTTACATGCCGGTGTATGCATCGGCGGATACGATGCGCGATCTGGAGCGCGTTTTCGAATTTGCGTTTAAAGGTTTGAATCCGTTTCCAGGGTATCTCAAACCCGAACCTCACGTTATCGACGGGCCGTTCTCGCTCGGCTCCACCTTGATTTCACCGCTGCCGGTGCCGCATGGAAACACCATTGTGAATGGTTATCTCTTTTCCCGGAACGGAAACAAACTGGTAGCGTATCTGAGCGACTGCAGTGGAGTTCCCGATGAAATCGCGGACGAGATGCGCGAAGTTCAGGTTTTGATTATCGACGCGCTGAGACACAAACCGCATCCCACGCATCTGAGCGTCGATCAGGCGCTGGAGGTCGCCAGTCGAGTTCGGCCTAACAAGACCTATTTCACCCACATTTGCCACGAGCTCGCTCAATCAGCAGAATCTCAGCTACCGGTGAATGCATTTATCGCTTATGACGGGCTGAAGCTTGAGTTTTGATGGCCAGGATAACGCGCCTTCTCATCATAGCCGGTTGTGTCGTCGTGGGCGCGCCGGAGTTAACCTGTTTCGGCGACGTTCCGTTGTCGCAGTTGACCGTGGTTGCCTACAACAAGGCGGAGCCAATCTCACTGGCGCTGGCGAAAGTTTACGCTCAACAGCGCGGGATTCCGGCCGACCATCTGGTCGGCCTGGATTGTTCCATTGAGGACGATGTCAGTCGCGATGATTTCGAAGCGACCATCGCCCAGCCGTTGCGGGATGAATTCAAAAAGAAGAATTGGTGGACCTTGCATGCCGATGCCGAGGGAAAAGAGCGGGTTACCGGATCGACAATCCGATTTGTCGCGATCATCAAAGGCGTTCCACTCAAGATTCGGCCCACCGCGCAGACTTACCCGGGTGATGAGGGAGGTTCCGGCCCGATCAATGCGCATAACGAGGCATCGGTAGATTCCGAACTGTCGTTGCTCGCGTTCAACCATCATCCGATTTCAGGCCTGATCCCCAATCCCTACTTCCAAAGCTTTCGCGCAATCCACGAGTTCCCAAATCCCGGAATCCTGCTGGTCTGCCGCCTGGACGGGCCGACCCCGGAAATTGTTAGGCGGATGATCACCGACAGCATCGCCGCTGAAAAATATGGTCTATGGGGCCGGGCCTATGTCGATAGCTCGCATCGCAGCGCGCCCGGCGCGGAAATTGGCGACAAATGGATGACGGACATCGCCGACCAACTGCACAAGGTGGGTATTCCGGTGGTGCTTGAGGACACTCCGGCGGTGTTTCCCGATGGATTTCCGATGAACGACTGCGCGTTGTATTACGGCTGGTATGCGGGCGGAATCACCGGACCCTTCAACCAGCCGGATTTTCGCTTCGTGCAGGGCGCGGTGGCCGCTCACATCCACTCATTCAGTGCCAGCACGCTGCGCGATGCGAATTCGGGATGGACAGCGCCGCTGATCGCGCGCGGAGCCGCTGCCAGTGTCGGTAACGTCTACGAACCGTACCTGCAATTAACCTCACAGCTCAACATCTTGAACGATCGGCTGCTCCACGGATTTACGCTGGCCGAGAGCGCTTATATGTCGCTGCAGGGACTTTCCTGGATGTCCGTCGTGGTGGGTGATCCGCTTTATCGTCCCTACGCGTCGTGGTTCGAGGGCGAAGGGCGTGCCAGCCGTGCCGCGCAACAGTGGAAGGCTTACCATGATTTCGCGGTGAAAAATTCCTCCCGTCCGGTCGCCGAATATCGCGCCTTAGCCAGGCAAATGGCAATCCGCACTAAAAACGGGCCCATGCTTGAAGATCTGGCGCTAATGGAAGTTGCCGCCGGAAACTTTGGACCGGCCACGAGTTTCTTGCAGTTAGCCCGTGCTTCTTACACTAAACGGGATGACATCCTTCGCGCGGTGATCGAACAATCCGATGCGTTCATTAAAGATAAGAAACCCCGGAGCGCGCTCGAACTGATCCGTAGCGTTGTCCGGATTATTCCGGATTCGCCCGCATCAGCATTGCTGAAGAAACTGGAACAACAAGCGCTGGAGATGATTTCTCCGCGGACACCGGCACCGTCACCGTCGTCGTAGAAGCATCGGCATCCTCCCATGAATCTGCGCCTAACATCCGGTGACCGGCCTGGTTAGGCGATTCCCACCTTAGTTGATAATTCCGCGTTCGCTGCTCTCGATGAAATCGATGATGGACGTGATCTCGGGCGTCGGCGGCAAGTCTTTGCGAATGGCCTCGAGCGCCTGGCCGGTGTTTAGTTTCGACCGGTAAACAATTCGAAACACTTCCTTAACCAGTTTGATGGTTTCGGGAGAAATGCCTTTCCGCTCCATCCCGATCATGTTGATGCCGCGAATCTCGGCCGGGTTGCCATCGGCGATCATGAACGGCGGAACATCCTGCACGATTTTTGAGCATCCGCCGGTGATGGCAAAGCGTCCAATGCGGCAGAATTGGTGGACCGCGGTTAGGCCTCCCATCACCGCGTTGTCGCCAACCCGGACGTGACCGGCCAGCGTGCCATTATTTGAAAATACCACTTCGTTCCCAACCGTGCAGTCGTGTCCGATATGGCTGTAAGCGAGAAAGTTTCCATCATCGCCGACACGCGTTTTGCCGTCAGCTGTCGTGCTGCGGTTTACGGTAACGAATTCGCGAAAAGTATTACCACTGCCGATTTCAAGGTAGGTCGGTTCTTCGCGATACTTCAGATCCTGCGTTTGCTGCCCGATCGAGCAATAAGCATAAAATTTGTTGCGCTCACCGGCCTGCGTCGGGCCGCATAATGTAACGTGATGTTGCAGCCAGCAATTGGCCCCTAACGTCACCTCCGGGCCAACAATGCAGTAAGCACCGATGAAGGTGCCGGCCCCCAACTCCGCCTTGGGATCAACAATCGCGGTGGGATGAATTTGGACGTCCGACATCCGTTAAATGACGAAGCCCGAATGTCGAATGACGAAGGAATTCACCGAGCAACGGCCTAACGCGCAGCCGCCCGGTTGTCTTGATACGGTCATTTTTTCCACATTCGTCATTCGGATTTCGTTATTCCCCTAGGTATCGACGAACGTAAACATCAACTCCGCTTCGGAGACGACCGCGTCGTTGACTACGCAGTGGCATTTGGCCTTGGCCAGCCGATTCCCGCGCGTCTTGGTTAGCTCGGCGTGAATGAACAACGTATCGCCGGGGAAAACCGGTTTGCGGAATTTTACCGCGTCAGCGCTCATGAAATATCCGATGCGATTGGATGCGCCCGAGATCTTGAACAGGAGCACGCTCGCGACTTGCGCCATGGCCTCGACCTGCAGCACACCGGGCATCACCGGATGACCGGGGAAATGCCCCTGAAAGTACGGTTCGCCGATGGAAACCGATTTCACCCCGGTCACTTTGGTCCCCCCTTCAAAGCTCAGCACCCGGTCTACCATCAGGAATGGATAGCGATGCGGCAAAATTTCCATGATGTCTTCGGCATCCAGCTCGCCGTCGCCGATTGGCCGGGTGCGTGGAGCGGCCAAAGCGCTGCGTCGCGCGCTTTCCCGGACCAGGAGGCGCGCCAGTTCGGCATTTGCTCCGTGCCCTGGTTTAACCGCGATGAGGTGTCCGCGGATTCGCTGGCCGATCAATGCCAGATCTCCGATGATATCCAGGATTTTGTGCCTAACGAATTCATCACGAAATCGCAGCGGTTCCTTGCTCAGGATGGCCTCGCCCCTGACCACGATCGCATTCTCGAGGCTGCCGCCTTTGATCAGATTTTTCTCCATCAAAGGCTGAACATCCTCGTAGTAAACAAAAGTCCGCGCCGGCGCGATTTCCTTTTCGAATAGGGCAGGCGTAACTTCCACTGACAGGAACTGAGCAAACCGATTGTTAGGCCCGGCCTGGGTGCAGGAGATGCGGAATTTATCGTCGGGCAACAAAATGAGCATCGATCCGGATTTTGTTTCCACGTGCATCGGCTCCCGAACATCGAACATGCTTCTGGCGTTTTCCTGAGCGACCACGCCGGCCCGTTTGATCACCTCCACATATGGTTGGGCGCTGCCATCACCGATCGGCGGCTCGTTGGCGTCCATGTCGATGATCGCGTTGTCTACCCCCATGGCGGAAAGAGCCGACAAAACATGCTCAACCGTGTGAACGCGCACTGAGCCTTCGCCAATCGTCGTCGCCCGTTCAACCGTCTTCAGATTATCGATCTTCGCGTCGATCGTCGGCTCATCCTGCAAATCCTTGCGTCGAAACTTGATTCCGTGATCGGCTGGGGCCGGGTGCAGGCGAAGGGTCACCTTTTCGCCGGTATGAAGCGAAGTGCCGCTTAGACTGGCCGGTTTACTGACAGTGTGCTGAAGCTCAGTTGCCACGACCCGCGTAAGTAACAAAGAAATCGGAGGCTGACTAGCGGTGCTTTTGGGCAAAATGGCGGCCTCAGGTTCCAGTCCGCGGTTGGACAGACTCGCCCTGGCGGTGAGCCGGTGCCTGCCGGTTCAATGGCGGGATGCCAATGCCACTACTTCAGATCGAACGCGCCGCAATCGAACGCCATCATCTGATCCAGTTTGGACAGTCGGAAATGTTCGGTCCCGGCACCGGATTCCTGCCAAACATCCATCGATTTTTCGCCATCCCTGGCCAGAATAACTTTGGCAATATCAGTGCGCTCGCTGATCACGAACAGGGGAAGATCATCAATCGTCTTCAAAAAACTGTCGGTGTCATCGTACCCGACCGTTAAGTCGACAATCGGCCGCGCATTTTTGACTAACGGATTCGGAATAAGTTTAACCGAAATTTTGTCGGCTGGAAGCGGGGGCGGAGATTCGGATGGGTTCGTTCCGAGATTTTCCAGTTGAATAGCGCCGATGACGTAGCCGCGAGCGCTGTATTTTCCGGACGGCAAATCCTGGGCATTATCATCTTTGCCATCCCACTTCGTTTGCAGTGCGTCTGCGCCAATGGTGAATGCATCCAGCGCCGCCTGCTGATGTAATACCCGGACTAACTTTCCGCCGGAATCGTAAATGCCGAGGCTGATGATGCCATCGAGGGGTGGGGGAACAAAACTGATTCTGACATTGCGAATCGGCACCGGCGTGGGAGTAGGCGTTGGCGCCGGTGTCACGGTCACAGTCACAGTGGGTGTCACCGTCGGAGTGAGACTGTCTGTCGGAGAGGGTAATTCTTGCGCCTCCAGTCCTGTGATTAGACTGAACGCTCCAACCATCGCAATCCGCAATCTGCAATCTGCAATCCGCACTTAATTGATATAATAGCGCCAGTTCACGTCCGGGAAGAGATTGTCGCGCCATTCACAATCTGCCAGGAATTTTTCGTCCAGATCATTTTTGGTGAGCTGTTCGTAAAGCCGGTTAAACCGGATGAGATGATCCATTGTCCGTTTACTGGCGTATTCTTTGGCGGTACCGTTTTTCATCAGGAACGCCCAATCGCTGGCCTGAGCCAGCAACAGCTCCCGGGTTAACTGTTTGAGCACGCGCACGGTGAGCGCCGGAG
>DATFCK010000493.1:0-2649 GCA_035253185.1 Chthoniobacterales bacterium
GTGTTAACATTCTCGCGCAATACATGTAGTTTTGCCCCTGTAGCTCAGCGGATAGAGCATCTGCCTTGTTGGAGCCTTGATGGGGAATGTTGGAACCCATTGAGTGGACGACCCTGTATGCGGGGACGCCCTGAGAGCCTCCGGTACTTCGAAGCGTCTCGAAACGAAGTAAAAATCCGCGAGGATTGGGTAATCCGCAGGAAACCTGCAAGTCGACATCGTAAACCGCGACGTTGATGAGGGATCCTCAGAGACTATACGGGTCGGGACTGAGAGGTCCAAGATATAGTCCAGCCAGCAACCCCAGCTTTGACGGGCGGTCAGGGAAAGCCTGATGCTGGAAGCTAAGCAGAGGGCCGCAGGTTCGAGTCCTGCCGGGGGCACCACACCAAAAGAATATGGCGGCATTAGCTCAGTAGGTTAGAGCGCCAGATTGTGGATCTGGAGGTCGTGGGTTCGAGCCCCACATGCCGCCCCAACCAAATATCAGCGAGGAACCAGTCACCCATGCCTGAGGAACAAAGAGTCGCAAACAACTCTCAGACTTACGTCGCGGATGCGGATGATTTTGAGTTTGAGACGTTGGAACAGAGCAATGGTCAGGCGACCGTGATCAGGTTCCGGCTGGAGGATCCGAGGTATCACGCGGGAGACGTAGTGGTGGTGTTGAGTGGGAGCGAAATACACTTCCACGGAATGATCGGCAAGCTCGCCGACGGTTGGGCCATCGCCAGCGATCATCGCGGTTCGCTGCTCGCCGCAACGATCCAGTAACTCACCTTATATAACCCGCAGGAAACGTAACACTCACGCCCGGCGTCACCGATTTCACTTCAATCCGGTGAAAACCTTTATTCAAGTGCGTCGATAAGAACGTCAGTGCGACCTGCTTGTCCAGCGCCACATCGAGCTCGCGAATAAACGGGTCGAAACTCACCGGCACACCCAACCCCTGAAAGAACGCACGCCCGCCGGTTTCATCCGCAAAACGCAACAGCGAACTCTGCCCATTTGCCGCTAGGAGCGCATTTGTCTGAGTAATAGCTGTCGGCGCATAAAAACCATAAATCGCCACTCCGCGCCGTTGCGACTCGTTAACCGCACGCTGCAAATCCACACTCTGCGTCGGCGCCGATGAATCGGCTCCGCGCGAAATATCCAACCCATCTGAAACCAACAGAATCGCGCGGCGCCCCAGCGGCTGCGAATCAAACTTCTTCAGCGCTTCGATCACTTCAACATACGGATTGTACGGACCGGAATTCGCAAAACCATTCGGCGGACGCAAAGCCTTCGCCGCTTTCTCGAGATCGTTGGTGAACTTCTGTTTGACCTGCAGACTGCCGGTTCGCAGGTACCCGACCATCACGCGCGAGTTCTTCGGCAAACCGGTGATGAACTCCGCCAACCCCTTGATGTCGTTCCCGACGGAGGGTACGAGGTCTTCCTGAATCAGCACCGCGAGCGTGATCGGCGAATTGGTGCCGACGCCGCGAATCGACAGGATCGTCTGCGGGTCGCCGTCTTCGTTGACGGTCAGATCAATGTTTTGCAGCTCAGTGTCCGGTTCCAGTTGCCGATCTTTGATCTTAATCGTCAACGGAATCGTAACTGGTCTTCCGGGGTTAGTGCGCGGGGTGTTTGCCCCATTCATGGCGGGTGTCTGGGCAACCACCATCTGCCCCGTAGACGCAAAACTAGCCAGTAACGCCAGAGTCCATAAGAAGGAGGTCAATCGTCGGACGATATTCATTAGATCCTCTCTCATTGAGTCGGGTCATTATACAAGCTAAGATCCCGAACTAAGGAGCACGGAACGATGCAGATGTCCCTGAGTCAGCCCCAAGGGAAACTCTCCACCAAAGACGCGACTACTGCGCGCGTGTTGAAGTTTGCCCCGTGGATCGCCGTTCTGGCCACTTCGATCCCCGCTCCACTTCTATTTCTGATCCTGTTCTTAACGGCGACTGCCACTGATTCGGCCGCGGTTTATTTATTGCTGGCGGGCCTTTCCCTAACCCTGGGATTCGCCCTTGGGATGGTGATTGCTGCCATTCTCCTCATTTACCGCCGAAAATGGCTCTCAAAATTACGCGACCGGTTAGCATCGGATGGAATCACGGCCAATGAGGTTGTCTGGTTTCGTTCAGAGCTAACGTCCGCCGAGCGCGCCGCACTCAAGGAAATCGAGCAGAGTAATCCGTTACTGGCGGACGCCTACATGGAAACACTCGCAAACCGGCTGACCGCCTCGCGCATCATTGCCCGTTCAAAACGCGAACTGCTGCGCGTCGAACGACGCCTTAATCGAGCCCGGACCATCGCCACGCCGGAGTCCAAAAAGCTCCAGAGAGATCTTGTTGAAGACCACGATCGTTTGAAACACCTGCTTGGTCAGGCCAACGAGCACCTGACTCACGCCAAAACCCGGCTGCAAGTGATCGAAGCCACGGCCAGCCGCAAAATGAGCCAGGGCGATACGGACTTGATGATGCAACGTCTGGGCAGCGCTCAGGACCAGTTGCCACTGGTGCTGGAAATTGCCGAGCTGGAGCGGCAGATGCTCACCGAAACAAACGATCCCGTGCCTAATAAGGGTTAGTGCCTATTATAGGAGCGCGGGCGGCTCGCCCGCAGCTAAGCCGCATC
>DATFCK010000494.1:0-3530 GCA_035253185.1 Chthoniobacterales bacterium
TCGCGGCCTGCAAAGAAAAGTTCGTGCCCGGAGAAATGCGGGCACCAGACACGCTACAAGCGTGCGCTCCCCAATCAACGGAGCGCTTTGACTATCGCGAGTACAACTCGACGATCAGCTGCTCGTTAACGATCGGCTGCATTTCCTCGCGTGAAGGAATGTGGGCGACTTTACCCTTAAGCCCATCGCGATCCACCGTCAGCCAGTCCGGAACCGGAACGATCTGGGTAAGTTCCAGATTGCGTAACGCCAGCTGGCGCGATTTCGGACGATCTTTGATCGCGATCTCGTCGCCGGCTTTGACGTTGTAAGACGACACGTTAACCGTGCGTCCATTGACCATCACATGGCCATGCGACACCAGTTGGCGCGCAGCGCTGCGGGTATTCGCCAGTCCCAGCCGGTAGACCACGTTATCGACCCGGGTCTCCAGCAGCTGAAGCAACGTTTCACCGGTGACACCGCGCTTGCGCAAGGCGCTCTGGAAAATTCGGCGGAATTGACGCTCGAGCAGCCCGTACTGGTAGCGAAGTTTCTGCTTCTCACCCAGCGCGATGGCGTAGTCCGATTGTTTGCGACGCGCGCCTTTGGGTCCATGCATGCCCGGCGGATAATTCTTTCGTTCGAGAGATTTCGATGATCCGAAAATCGGAACACCGTAACGGCGGCTGACTTTGGTTTTTGGTCCGGTATATCTACCCATGGGTGCGTTGAATCGTTGAAGCGTTGAATCGTTGAAGCGTTGAAGCGTTGAAGCGGTTAGACGCGGCGTTGTTTCGGCGGGCGGCAGCCATTGTGTGGGACCGGGGTGACATCCTTGATAACGGTGAGGTCGAGCCCGATTGCCTGCAGTGCCCTAACCGCTGATTCACGACCCGCCCCCGGGCCTTTCACCCGCACTTCCACTTCCTTCAGCCCGTGGCCCATTGCCTGACGGGAAGCGTCCTGCGCAACCATTTGAGCCGCATAAGCAGTGCTTTTGCGCGAGCCCTTGAATCCAACTTTCCCCGCGCTGGACCATCCGATGACTTTTCCAGTCAGGTCAGTGATCGTCACAATGGTGTTGTTAAACGTGGAAAGAACGTGGGCGATCCCGGAGTGAACATTCTTGCTGCCCTTGGCCTTGATGATCTTCGGCTTCTCAACGTCGGAATCGTCTAACGACAATTTCTCTGGAGCAGCAGCGGCAGGAGCGGGAGCTTCCGCTTTAGCCGGCTTCGGTTTCTTTGCTGCTTTGGGGGCGGCTGCTTCCGCCGACGGAGCAGCTTCTGCCACCGGCGCCGCGGTGGTGGCTTCGGCCGCCTGCGGTTGAGCTGGCACAGCCGCTTCGGTCGCAGGCTTTTCCGCCGTTTCGCTTTTCGGCGCCTTCGCTTTTGCGTCGTCGCCCTTTTTCGTGGTCTTCTTCGATTCAGCCATGCGTTGCTTGCTACTGGTTAGACTTTGCCGGCCTTGGCGTCCTTGTTACGAATCACCCCAACCGTCTTACGCGGACCTTTGCGGGTGCGCGCATTGGTGGAAGTCCGCTGGCCGCGCACTGGCAAACCGCGACGATGACGGACGCCGCGATAACAATTGATTGCCTGCAAACGTTTCAGGTTTCCCTGAACTTCCCGGCGAAGATCACCTTCGATCGGAAGCTTGTTGTTAGTAATGGCGTGAATGATCTCATTCAACTGCTGGGGCGACAGATCTTTCGCCCGCAGATTAGGATCGATATTCGTCTGCTCCAGGATCCGACGAGACGTCGGGAATCCGATTCCGTAAATGTAGGTCAGCGAAGCTTCGATTCGCTTGTCTGCCGGTATTTCAACTCCAAGTAATCTGGGCATATCTATTTCGGATTTCGGTATTCGAGTTTTCGCGCTAACCCTGGCGCTGTTTATGGCGCGGGTTTTTGCAGATCACGCGTACCACATTCTTGCGCTTCACGATCTTGCACGCTTCACAAAGTCTTTTAACTGAGGGTCGAACTTTCATAAATCTGTTTTGGTCGCAGCCCCGGCTACTTCAATACTGCCGCCTCTTCCGTTAATTCCACAGCCTTCTGTGCGATCGATATTGGACGAAGCTACTCAGCACTTGAAGCAGCTGGGTTACCTTTGGCGGAAAGTGATCCGCCCCTTCGACAAATCGTAGGGGGAAACCTCTAGCATAACTTTGTCGCCTGGCAAGATACGAATGAAATGGAGGCGCATTTTTCCGGAAATATGGGCTAACACTTTATGGCCGTTGGGTAACTGCACCCTGAACATGGTATTGGGGAGGAGCTCGACCACCGTGCCCTCTACTTCAATTGCGTCTTTGCGCGCCATGTCAAAATTTCGGGCTCCTGCTTGGTAACCAACACCGTGTGCTCGAAGTGGGCCGAGGGCCTTCCGTCAGCCGTCCGGACGGTCCAGCCGTCCTCCAGCAACGTCACCGCCGCCGTGCCCATGTTAATCATCGGTTCGATGGCGAGGGTCATGCCCGCCTTGAGCTTCGGGCCGCTCCCCCGCTTGCCGTAGTTCGGAATCTGCGGTTCCTCGTGCAGCTTTCTACCAACGCCGTGCCCGACAAATTCACGCACCACCGAAAAACCGTGGCGGACGGCTTCATCTTCAATTTCGGCACACAAATCGCCCAGGCGCGTTCCTTCCATTGCCACGCGAATCGCCAGGGCCAGCGCATTTTCGGTCACCCGCATCAATTGATCCACGCGATCGTCGATCATCCCTACCGCAACCGTGGTCGCGGTGTCCCCAACCCAGCCGTCCTGAATGACGCCAATGTCTAGTTTCACGATGTCGCCGTACTGAATTCTTCGCTGACTCCCGATCCCGTGGACGATTTCGTCGTTCAGCGAGATGCAAATGTTACCCGGGAACACCCGGTGACCGAGCCGGTAACCAAGGAACGCGCTCTTCACTCCGGCTTCCTGCATGAAATCGGCTGCCGCTTCGTCCACCTCCTTGGTGGAAATCCCCGGCCTGACAATTTCGCTTACCCGATCGAGAACATCGCTCGCGGTGCGGCAGGCCACGCGCATTTTTTCGATTTCTTTCGCGCTTTTGATCGGAATCACGCCGGCTACTTCCCTTCGATCAACCGCGAGATGTCGGCGAAAACTTCTTCACGATCACGGTTTCCCTCGATGCGATGCAAAGCAGATGCCTTCTGATAGTAATCGGCCAGGGGCTGGGTCTTGGCTTTGAATTCGGCCAACCGCTTTTGAAGCACTTCTATATCATCATCGGTGCGCCGGACTAACGGTCCATCACAATAAGGGCATACTGCGCGCTCGGAGAATGTGGCGCTGCCCGAACTGGTGGTAAATCCGCAGCTACGACACTGCAATCGGCTGCCGATTCGCTCGCGAACCGTCTCCTCCGACACCTCCAGCCAGATCGCCAGATCAAGGTGCGTGTGCAATTTGGCCAGGATGTCGTTCAGACCCTGGGCCTGGCCAAGCGTTCGAGGAAATCCATCAAACACGAAGCCGTGGCTGCCATGAAGTCGCAGCCAGTCTTCGATCAGCTTCACGATAATTTCAT
>DATFCK010000495.1:0-2709 GCA_035253185.1 Chthoniobacterales bacterium
GTGGCACAACCACAGTGGCATGAATTATGATGCATTTTGTGTAAGAAATGCGTCGAGCCGATGGGTTTAGACGGGGTTTTACCCTGGTCGAAATTATGATCGTGGTCTCGGTCGTTGCACTTCTTGCCATCATTGCGGTGCCTTCCTTTCTCCGAGCACGGGAACAGGCCCGATCCGCCAAGTTTGTGAATGCCATTCGCATCGCCAGCGGGGCGTTCGAGGTTTACGCCACCGAACACAACGGTTACCCGGCGGATGTAAATCGCGGGATAATTCCGGCGGGAATGGCGACGTATTTCAGCAAAACATTCGATTGGACCAAACCGACGCCGCTTGGTGGCAATTGGGATTGGGACTACAACGTGTTTGGATTTGTTGCCGCGATCTCAGCTGTCGGCACTAACGCAACCAGTGCTCAAATGCTCGAGATCGACAGCAAAATTGACAACGGCGATCTTTCAACCGGAGCATTCCGCGACGTGGGAAGCGGTCGTTACAGTTACATTCTGGAGTAATTACGAAGCGGCACTGGCCCAGGAGGTGGATCGGCCGCTCCACCAACTGCATTCATTAAAAGGCCGTTGCTTACTGCGGTTTCATCAACTCTAAGACCGCGGTAGTCATCCCCACGATACCGGTGCGAATTGTAGGTTCCGGTAAGGGCAGGAACTTGCTCGAATGCAACGACGGTAACGGCGTTCCGGTTTTCTTCGCTTCGGCATATTTCGCCGGTTCGACGGCGCCCACATTGAACATGAACGCCGGGATGGAATGATCGGCCAGGCTGTATTCAGAAAAATCTTCGCCACCCATGGTAGGATCTTTGGGAACCACATTGTCGTTACCGATGGCGGACTTTAGCGCGGCCGTAAGCCGTTTCGTCAGGTCGGGATTATTGTAAGTGGACGGTACGTGTTCATCTTTGAGCACGTTCACATCCGGCATTCGATCCGGAGGCAAGCCCGCCGCGGTGGCGCACCCCTTGGCGATGCGGGCGATCGCCGCCAGCGCGTGTTCGCGCACATCGGCTTTATAGGTGCGCACCGTGAGCTGCATTTTCACTTCGTCGGAAATGATGTTGTGTTTGGTCCCGCCGTGAATTGAACCTACCGTGACCACAACCGGATCTAGCGGATTGTTTTCGCGCGAGGCAATCGTTTGCCAGGCATTAATCATCTCGGCGGCGAGAACGACCGGGTCCTTGGTCTTGTGCGGATAGGCACCGTGGCCGCCCACTCCCTTCACTGTTACATCGACCGAATCGACGTTGGCCTGGCAGTAACCTTCAGTGACTCCGATCTTGCCCGCTTCGAGGTCCGCGTCATCGTGAAGAGCAAGCGCATAGTTAGGCTTGCCGAACCGATTATAAAGTCCGCCGTTCATCAACGCTCGTGCGCCGCCCAGCATTTCTTCCGATGGTTGACCGATAAAGATGATCGTGCCGGCCCATTGATTTTTTAGCTTTTGCAGTGTGCGCGCGGTTCCAATGAATGCCGACATATGAATGTCGTGCCCGCAGGCGTGCATCACCGGGACTTCTTTCCCGTCGACATTTGTTGAGGTGACTTTACTGGCATAGGGCGCGCCGGTTTGTTCCTCAACCGGCAAAGCATCCATGTCGGTGCGCACCAGAACCGTCGGGCCGCTCCCGTTTTTCATTACCCCGACAACCCCGTGGCATTTCAAGTTCGGCTTATCGTATTTGCCAAAATTTTCGGTGACTTCACAACCCGCCGCGCGCAGTTCTTTAGCTACTAACGCGGAAGTGCGCTCCTCTTTCCCGGAGAGTTCCGGATGCGAATGAATGTCCTTATAAATGGCAAGTAACGAAGGCAATTCGCCCTCGGCCAGTTTTTCAATTGATGGCTGTTGTGCGGGAAGAGACAAAGGCAGCCACACTGCAAACGCCGCGACAAAACAAATCTTCATTTGCTGAGATATAACAGAGATTGTCCGTGTCCAGGGGATACATTTTTGCGGCAGCGGCCCTCCGCCCGCCAAACTTTCCCGGGAAAGGGTAATTCCAACGCCCAGACAGGATGAGGCCGGTAGCGGCGATTCACCGAATCGCCATGGCCACGGCCGTTCGGTGAACGGCCGCTACCCGTCGCAAAGGCTTATACCCGCCGCAACCGCCGCATCTCAGCTGCTCTATGTCCACCGTCATCGACCGGGTTGTCATGTTAGCTGAGCCGCGCAACTTGTGACGGGACCATGCAGTTCGAGAAAAATACGATGTTGTTCGGGGCGGATCCGACGGCGCGCATTGTGGCGATCGAAATGGGGGACACCGGGACGGTTCGTGTTCATCGTCGGGAAAAGGATGGCAAAACAACGACCGAGGTGGAGCCTTTCCATCCGTTTGTCTGGGCCGATTCCGATGTAGTCGATCTCGACGTTGAAGCAGAGAAACTGACCGGAGATCTGAAATTCAACTGGATGGTGACGGTGGACAGTTGGAAAGACCTGATCGCATTGCGCAACGGGCTTAAGAATGCCGGCCGCGCCTATTTTGCGTTCACCGATCCGATTCAGCACTACCTCACCGCGACCGGGCGAACATTATTCAAGGGTCTCGCTTTCGAAGAACTGAAACGGATGCAGCTGGAGGTGCTGATCGCGCCTGAAGGCGAGATAGATCACATCATGAGCATCGCGGTGTCGGACAACACCGGGTGGGAGGAACTTATCCGTGTCGATCCTGACCAC
>DATFCK010000496.1:0-10534 GCA_035253185.1 Chthoniobacterales bacterium
ACCCCTACGCCGACTCCAACGCCGACGGGGACCCCGACTCCAACACCCACCGCGACACCGACTCTTACCCCAGTGCCGCTCAACAACCCGAACTTCGAAACCGGTCCGTTCGGCTTAAATGGGACTGTGACCGGCTGGACTGTCAGTGCGCACGTCGCCGATAATGCTCAAGGTGCAACCAGCCCAACTCATTCCGCAGCATTAAGTGCCGGCGGCGATTTTACCGGAGACACCCTCTCCCAAGACTTTCCTACAGTGCCGGGCGGCATATACCGTCTGGATTTCGATGCCGGCATTTACGGAAGACGCAATGGCAATCCCTTGCAGGTTCAGGTGCAATTAATCGGCTCCAATCTACCAACCCAAACAATTACACCGCCCGAAGCCGGTACTTGGACGACATCAGCGATCACTTTCCAGCATTATCAGTTCACGTTTACGGCTAATACCACCACCACAACGTTGCGGTTCACCGGTATTGGCACTGCCAATGCCGCGGCCGATCAGGAGATCGATACCGTCTCCATTACTCCGCTGTCGTTACCTAATTCCAGTCCGACTCCAACACCAACTCCAACTCCAACACCAACACCGACACCAACACCAACACCAACGCCAACACCGACACCGACACCGACACCGACACCGACTGCAACGCCAACACCTACGCCTACTCCGACACCCACCGCGACACCGACGCCAAGTACCCTCCCGTTAACAAATGGCGACTTTGAGACGGGCCCGTTCACGAGTGTAGGGACGGTCAGTGGATGGACCGTCGTTGGTAACGCGGCGGATATCGCTGAAGGTGCGACCAGTCCAACACATTCTGCCGCATTGAGCGCCGGCGCAGACTCAGCCGATGACATGATATCTCAGCGGTTTTTCACGACGGAGAATCAGGTTTACACTCTCGACTTTGATGCGGCCGTTGCTGGAGCTCCGGCTAACGGCGCTAATCTGCAGGTGCGGGTGCAGGTCACGGGCAATTCCACCAACCTCGATCAAACCATTTCGCCACCGGTTCCCGGAACTATTACTCCGAGTGCTGGTCAATTTCAGCATTACCATTACGTCTTCACCGCCGACTCGACCGTTACGACCTTGAAGTTCACAAACATCGGACTCGGGAATTTGAACGCCGACCAGGTAATTGACACCGTCGTCGTTAGTCCCGGCGTCGGCCCGGTGACATTAAACAACGCCAACTTTGAAACTGGTCCATTCAACGCCGGCAGTGTTAGTGGCTGGACTAAAACCGGCAACGTTTCCAACAATGTCCAGGGTTCCACTACCCCTACTCATGGCGCCTGCTTAAGCGCTGGGGCAGACTCGCAAAACGATACGCTTTCACAAAGCTTCTCCACTGCGGCCGGCATCAGTTATACCGTCGCATTTGACGCCGGTATTTTTGGAAAACGCACCGGCGCAGCTCTGCAGCTTCGAGCGCAGGCGATCGGTGCAAGTCCAACGCCTTTGCAAACGATAACGGTAACACCGCCCGACGCGAATACCTTCACCGCATCGGCGGTAACGTTTCAGCGTTACACCTTCACGTTCACGGCAGACTCGAGCACGACCACATTGCGCTTCACCAGCCTCGGTTTGGGCAACCAAAATGCCGATCAGGTGGTCGATACCGTCTCGGTCACCCCGAATAATTAACCGGGTGAGCCACGGTAAGGCGTGGCTCGGCGGAAAACCGCGGCTGAATCTAACGTCCATGACGTAACTCATTCGTTTACAAGCAGTTACGCTGACGAATCTAGGCCCGACCGCCAGCTTGGTCGAAACGGCGCCGGCCTTCCAACCGTTTTATGCTTGACCCGGAAAATCCGATCAGATAATCCCGGGTTGAGGCGGAACCTTGAGAGCAGTCGTAATTGCTATATCAGGCGTATTTTGCGCAATTACTGCGCAAGGACAGAATCTTCTTTCAAACGCCGATTTCGAAACCGGCCCGTTCGCCCCGAGCAGCTCCATTACCGGTTGGACCGTTAGCGGCACCGGCCACATTCATTCCATTCAGGAAGGCGCCACCACGCCGACGCATTCAGCCGCGTTGAACGTCGGCCAGAATTCTCAGGGCACCGTCCTTTCTCAAAGCTTTCCCACTGTCGTCGGCACCATTTATTCGCTCGATTTTGATGCCGGAATTTTCGGACAACCGGCAAACGCGCTGCAACTGAACGTTCAGGTAAACGGGAATAACAACCTGATCAACCAGACCATCACTCCACCAGCCGCTAACACGTTCGACCCTAATCTGGTCGGGTTTCAACATTATCATTTTGTATTTATCGCCGACAGCACCACAACCACACTTCAATTCACTGATATTGGCTTGGGAAACGCCAACGCCGATACCTTGATCGATAGCGTAGTGGTGGCTGCGAATTTGTTGTTAAATCCGCACTTCGAGATCGAACCGTATACTTCGCCGGGCAACGTGGCCAATTGGGTAGTCGCCGGAACCAGCAGCGTTGCTTCGCTTGCCGAAGGCGCTACTTCGCCTACCCACTCCGCGGCGTTTAGCGCCGGAACGAATTCCGACGGAAGTACTCTCTCCCAAACGGTAAACACCGCCAATGGCCAGACCTACCGGGTTCATTTCGACGCCGGCGTTTATGGAGCGCCGACTTCAACTCAACAGTTGAACGTCAAAGTAATCGGAGCGGGCAACGCAACCTTGTTCGAAACGACCGTCACCCCGCCCGTCGCCGGAACGTTCGATGCGGGCAGTGTGTTGTTTGATCATTACGCGTTCACCTTTGTAGCGAACGGCACCAGCGCAACCCTTCGTTTTACCGACATCGGAACTGGTAACGGCTCAGCCGATACGTTGTTGGATACGGTCTCGCTGGTCACCACATTCAACAGCGCATCCCCGACCCCAACTCCGACGCCGACTCCGACTCCAACGGCGACTCCCACTCCTACTCCGACGCCGACGCCCACGCCGACTCCAACCCCAAGCACGCTTCCGTTAGGCAATGGCGATTTCGAAACGGGGCCATTCGATACGATCGGAACCGTAACCCGATGGACGGTGGCAGGCAGCGTAGCTGCCCGAAGTGCGGAAGGAGCCAGCGGCGGCACCCACGCCGCAGTGTTTACACCCGGCGCCAATTCCCAGGGCGATGCTCTCTCTCAGCGATTTTTCACCACTGTGAATCAGCTCTACATGCTCGATTTCGACGCCGGAATTTTCGGTGATCCCGACCCCGCCTCAACGCTGCAGCTTCGGGTAGAGGTGATCGGCTCGAACTCGCGAATTGACGAAACGATCACACCGCCCGCCGGCGGAGTCGGCGACCCGATTCAATTCCAACATTATCATTACATCTTTACCGCTAACAGCACGGTTACCACACTGAGGTTCACCAGTGTCGGTCTCGGAAACACGAATGCCGACCAGATCCTGGACACGGTATCGGTCGCGCCGGCAGCATCGCCAACCCCAACTCCGACGCCCACCGCAACACCGACTCCCACACCGACACCTACACCGACTCCAACGCCAACACCCAGTACGTTGCCGTTAGGCAACGGCAATTTCGAGCTCGAACCGTTCTCTCAGCCGGGAATGATTACTCGGTGGACGGTTACCGGAAACGTGGCCGCCCTGACTGAGGGTGCGACGACGCCCACCCACAGTGCCGCATTTAGTGCGGGGGCCGATTCCCAGGGAGACACCATCTTTCAAAGATTCTTCACCTCGGTGAATCAGATGTACGTGGTCGATTTCGACGCCGGCATCTACGGCACACCGGCCAATGGCGCCGTTCTCCAATTACAAGTTCAAGTTCTGGGCAACTCGCCCACTCCACGGCTCAATCAAACGGTCGTGCCGCCGGTGAGTAACACTCCCGATCCAGATAAAATCCAATTTGGCCACTATCGGTTTACGTTTGTGGCCGATAGCACGGTTTCGACGATCCAGTTTAGCAACAGCGGTCTCGGAAACGCCAATGCCGATCAGGTTCTCGACACCGTTGCGGTGACGGTCGCCACGCCCACACCGACACCGACACCGACACCGACGCCAACTCCCACTCCAACACCAACACCAACACCGACACCGACTCCGACACCGACACCAACGCCAACACCGACTCCGACTCCGACTCCAACGCCAACACCGCCTCCGCCGACGCCAACTCCAACTCCAACTCCCACTCCCACTCCGACTCCGACGCCTACGCCCACCGCGACGCCCACTCCCACGCCGACACCAAGCCCGACTCCGGTAAATCTCGTTAATCCAACCTTTGAGACTGGGCCCTTCGGCACCGACGGCACCGTGTTCGGTTGGACCGTTGTCGGATTCGTGGCTAACAATCAACAAGGCGCCACCAGCGGCACTCACGGGGCATGCTTGAGCGCCGGACACGACTCTCAGAACGACAGCTTGTCGCAGAACTTTTCCACGTTACCTGGCCGCGTGTACGCAGTCGATTTTGATGCCGGTATATTCGGGCAGCGTACTGGCAGTGCTCTGAAAGTCCGTGTCGAAATTGTAGGGAGCGGCACATTAGTAAACGAGGTCATCACCCCTCCGGACGCAGGAACGTTCGCCACGAGCAACGTCACCTTTCAACACTTCAGGCTCACATTCACGGCGAACAGCAGTAGCACGCTGCTGCGGTTCACGAGCATTGGCTTAGGAAACGCCAACGCTGATCAGGTGATCGATACGGTTGCCATCACTCAGATCACGCAACCCGGTTCCACACCAACGCCAACGCCAACGCCAACTCCAACTCCAACTCCGACTCCCACTCCCCCTCCGACGCCAATTCCTACTCCGGCACCAACTCCAATAGCGACCCCGCCCCCACCTCCTCCTCCGCCGCCGGGTCCCCCTCCAAATGTTCGCATCTCTACCAGTCGAGCAGCGCTCGCCGAAGGCGGTTCTGCAGTAATCACCTTTTCGGCTTCCGCCGCCCCTACCCAACCAGTAACGGTCAACTACTCGTTTGGTGGACAAGCAAAGCTGGGATCCGACTTCACCTTGAGCGGCACTCCTGGACAGGCCGTTATACCAGCGGGACAGACTTCCGCCTCGGTTACCTTTACCGCCTTACTCGACGGGATACCTGAAAAGAGAAAAGAATCGGTAAAGTTCACCGTTCGGGCCGGCGCCGGCTACAAATTGCTGCGGGGACCAAGGGGAAAATCGGTTACGATCAAAATCACCAGCGTGCCGTAGTTAGGCCTGCCGTTGCATCGGCTTCAGGCGGGATTCATTTCAACGCGTCAGATCAGCATTCCTGCGATCGTCGTTCATCTCGAGGTCAGCCTTACTCGCCTATGATCGTTACTTCAACGTGCCGGGTATGCGGCGCACTTCGATGTTCGAACAAAAATATTCCCTGCCACGTTCCCAACTGCAATTTTCCCGACGCAATTGGAATCGTTTCGCTGGTCCGCGTCAGCGCCATCCGAATATGCGCCGGCATATCATCCGGGCCTTCATCATCATGCTCGTAACCGGTCCGGCTCTCCGGAACCAGCTCATCAAAGAACCGTTCCAGATCGCGACGCGCAGCCGGCGCGGCGTTTTCCATCATTACCAAACTGCAACTGGTGTGACGTACGAACGCGGTAACCAGCCCGGTACGAGTCTCATGCTTGGTCACTAGTGACTGCAACTCGTCGGTAAACTCATACGTGCCTTTGCCGCGGGTGCGCAGCTGGAGGCGGTCAGAACGAGCTCGCATAAGGCTCTGAGAATACCATCGGTCTAAATGAATCGCGCGTTGATCTTTGGCGAGGCCGATGGCCTAATAACCGATCGAATGCAAGACGATCTCGACCGTATTCTTTTTCACGAGACTACGATTTTGCGGCGGTTGGATGAAATGGCTGCCACCATTTCACACGACTACCGCAACCGCGACCTCACCGTGATCGCCGTTCTGAACGGGAGCCTGATTTTTATGGCGGACCTGCTGCGCAGAATTCCGCTGCCGCTCACGCTCGATTGCCTGAGCGTTGCCAGTTATCACGGGAAGACCCAGACCAGCGGCGAAGTGATCTTCAAGCAGGTGGCGCTGCCGGATATTGTGGATCGGCATGTTCTGCTGCTGGATGACATTTTGGATAGCGGTCACACTCTCGCGGCCATTCGGGATAAGCTCGACACTGCGAATCCGAAATCCATCCGGGTTTGCGTACTGTTGAGCAAAAAGAAAGTGCGCGATCGCGAGGTAAATGCGGATTACGTCGGCTTCGAAATTGAAGATGAATTCGTTGTCGGTTACGGCCTCGATTTCATGGAGCAATACCGAAACCTGCCCTACATCGGAGTGCTGCGAAAAGATCTGATCGAGCAATAACGATTCATGAACGTGGCGGTACAGTTTTACGCTCAACTGCGGGATCTGGCCGGCATATCGGAACTGGACATCGAGGTTCCGTCCGGTGCCACCGTTAACGACCTGTTACAAGCGGTTTACCAGCATGCGCCAGCGTTACGAGCACAGGACAAGTCGATCCTGATTGGTTCCGGCGTCGAATTCGTCGACCGGGGTCATACCCTCACAGCCGGTGAAACAATCTCGATCATGCCGCCGGTTCAGGGAGGGTAAACAAAGTTAGTCTCGAAAGTTTTTGAAACTGGTCGCGACCCCAAAATCGCGACCGCGCACGAACTGGATTACTGCCTGCAAATCGTCTTTCTTTTTTCCGGTAATTCGGATCTGGCGATCCATGAGCTGGCTCTGCACTTTCAGATTCTGCGATTTGATCGCCTGGATAATTTCCTTCGCCTTATCCCCCTCCAGTCCGTGCTTGATCGCCAGTTCCTGACGCGCATGGCCCATGGATGAAATCGCCGGCTCCTGCTGGTCGATATTCCGAAGGTCGACGCCGCGTTTTGACAATTTAGCGACCACAATTTCGCGCAGACCTCTCAGGTGGCTCGCGTCACTGGCCGTAAGTACGATCTTATCCTTTTCTTCGATGATTTCGGTGGTGGCGCCTTTGAAGTCGAAGCGGTTGGCCACTTCTTTCCGCGCTTGATTCAGAGCATTATCCACCTCTTGTTTGTCTACTTCGGAAACAATATCGAACGATGGCATAAGATGACGAAGGGTAGCGTCGCTAATCCGCCGCAGAGTCTCGGCAACAGATTTAATTTTGCGCGATACCAGCGCGTCCTCCAAGTCACTTTTTTAGAGGCGCGCTGGCTCGGCTTTGGCTTGATTATTTGGAGTTTAGTCCTCTCCGGCTGCGAGAAGGAAAGTGTGCGGGTTGAGAAGGCGCAGCGACGCCAGCTTGCTCATGAGCTGCAAAACCATTCTTACGCCGCCGCGGCACCGATCGCCCGGCAGTTATTACAGCGAAAACCGCACGACGAACGGATCTGGAAACAATTGCTCCATGCTCAGCTCGGCCTCCACGATTTGGAAGGAGCGAAACAGAGTTTGGAACGATGGCGAACTGCCGTCCCCAAGCACTCGATCCGCCTGGAGGAATTTCAGGGCGACATTGCGCGCGATGAAAAGAATCACCCCGCTGCCTTGGCGGCATGGGAGAAGGTCATCCAAACCCAGCCTAACAATATCCGGGTTCGCAAGAAAATTGCCATGCTTCATCAATCGCTTCAGCACTGGGCCGAAGCTGAGGCGGCATGGAACGAGGCAATGAAACTGAAAGAAACTTCCGCCGAACGTCTGAATCGCGCGATTTGCCGCCGACGATTGCACCGGTGGAATGAAGCATTCGAAGATTACCGCCGCGCGGTTGAGCTGGGGCCGGACGATCCCGAGGTACATCGCTGGTCGAAAGTGTTCGACGGTTTGCAAACAAACAAGCAACAGCTCGGCGAATTCGACGCGAAACTGGCAGTGCTTCCGGACGAGATTGGATTACTCAGCGATCGCGCGTTGTTATTCCTGCGAAGCGAGGATCCAGAGATGGCGCTGGAAGATGCACAACACGCGGCCAGGCTTGCGCCCTGGGCCCTGCGCCCGAAGCTCTTCCAAGGCATCGCACTCATTAGATTAGGAAGAACCAAGCAGGCGGACGCGCTCGGTGTGCGCCGGCCAATTTCACTGCAATCGCTTACTCCCGAATTTCTCGAATCCGCCAGCCGGCTCGATCTGGCGATTGCGGTCGAACGATCCAACTCTGAACATTTCATCGCCCGCAGCTGGCAATTGAATGAAATCGGCCAGCCCAAACTGGCCGCGCAGGACGCAGAAGCGGCCGTCCGGCTGGATCCACGATCGGCCGGGGCGTTAACCGAACTCGCCTACGCATTAACAAAGCTCGGTCGCGCCGAAGAAGCTTACGACAAGGTTCGGCAGGCCACCACTTTTGATCCGAACTCGGCACCGGCTTGGCAATATCGGGGAGAACTGGAAATGGCCCGCGGCGATTACCTAACCGCCGTCGATTCGCTAACGCACGCCGCGGGAATTCATCAAAGCGTTGCGGTACTGCAAAAACGCGCGGAGTGCTATCAGCGACTCGGGCTTAACGGTCGCGCAGAGGAAGATCACCGCACGGTGCAAAGATTGATGGCAACGTCGGTTCAATAATGGCAGGGGGTCAATTTACCCGGGGTCGAGGAACAGCTGCGACCGGCGCCATGCTCTGCTATTCTGATCGCAACGCGATCATCGGATCGATCTTGAGCGCCTTGCGCGCAGGAAAATAACAGGCTGCCAGTGCGGCCAGGGCCAACAACGTGGTTACCGTGCCGAAAATGAGCGGGTCGTGCGGATTCACGCCATACAGAAACGTGCTGGCGAGCCGGGTAGAGCCAACCGCTGCGAATAACCCGAGTCCAAGCCCGATCGCGGCCAGGAACATCCCCTGACGAAGCACCAGCTGGAGCACTTGAGAAGACTGCGCGCCTAACGCCATGCGAATGCCAAGTTCGCGACGACGCTGGCTCACCGAATACGCCATCACCCCATAAACTCCGACTGACGCCAGCAACAACGCCAGCAATCCCAGCGCGCCCAAAATTACGGCACCCATCCAGGAAGGCCACAACGCAAAGGCCATGTGCTCGGTGATCGTTTTTTCGTAAGTGATTGGAATGTGAATGTCGGTGGCCTTAACGATTCGATGGATTTCCGCCAACAACGGTCCCGGCGGGCCGGCAGTGTGCGCAAAAATCGTCATTCCACCGTCCGGCATTTCATCCAACGGCAAATAAACCATGGGGGTAGGCGTTTCGCCTAACGTGACCGCTTTGATATCGCGAGCGACCCCAACCACTTCGAAGGTATCGCCGTTGAAAAATCGGAAGTGATGACCGATCCCGTCTTCGCCCGGCCAGAACTTCCTGGCCATGGTCTCATTAATAATGGCGACTTTCGCTGAATTCTTTCTGCCGTCGTGTTCGTCGAACTTTCTTCCGCGAATCAGGTTCACTCGCATGGTATCGAAGTAACTCGGCGTGGTGACATTAATATTGGCCATCAACCGGTTGGCCTCCGCGGTTTCGTCGCTCCCTTCGGGAATGATGGTGCGCCCTTCGCCGCCGAATCCAAGCGGGAGCCAGTTTCCGAGATCGGCACTTTGCACCTGTGGATTCTGGCGGACTTGCTCCAGGATAGCACGCGCCACCTGGGCAGACCGCGCCTTATCGTATCCCGCCAGCGCCGGATCAATCGTTAGGATGGCCAGTTTATCAGTGCGGAACCCCGGGTCGATCGCCTGCGCATTGTGAAATGCTTTCAAAAATAACGCTGAACCAATCAGCAAAAACAGCGACACTCCGATCTGCGCAATCACCAGCAGGTTGCGAATGCTCCAGCGGCTGCCCGCACCTCCGCCGGTAGCCGTTTCTCGTTCCCGCAACGTCTGGCTGAGATCAGAGCGCACCATGTGCAATGCGGGAGCAAGACCAAAAATGATGCCGCTCAACAATGCGAGAAATAACGCGACCAGCAGGACACGACCATCGGGCTGCGGGTTGAGCACGATGGGAAATGGAGTCGCCGGCAGAAGCGAGAGCAAAATGTCACCGAACCAATAGGCTAAAACGATTCCGGCCAGACCACCCATCAACGCCAGCAACACGCTTTCGGTCAATAGTTGCCGCACAATACGACCGCGACCCGCGCCAAGAGCCAGCCGCACCGCCATTTCGCGTTCCCGAGTGGTAGCGCGAGCCAGCAAAAGATTAGCGACATTCGCGCAAGCGATCAGCAAAATGCCCCCGGCTGCAACCAGCAGCAAAACGGAAATGTTTTGAGTGGCATTTTCGTTGTTAGGCCCGCCCAATCCCTGTGATTTGGCTTTTTCGGCGCTGACCAGCATTACCGAACGTTCCTTGTTCACGTCGGGATAGGCCTGCTCAAGATTTTTCGCGACGGTCTTGAGTTGCGCTTCAGCCTGCGAGATGGTGAGGCCGGGCTTTAAACGGCCGACCATGCTTAACAGCAGAGCGCGGCGATTATCGAACCATTCTTCGCCGCCTGGGCGGACCCATCCGTGCATTGACGTCGGAACCCACAAGTCGGGGGCCACACCAATGTCCACTCCGGTAAATGTTCGCGGGGCCACCCCA
>DATFCK010000497.1:0-2945 GCA_035253185.1 Chthoniobacterales bacterium
TTCCCGGCTGCCGGCATCGAGTCGATGCCGTGACTGCAGTATATTGATCAGCCCGCACATCACGGCGTCGGCGGCAAAAGCAGAGGAGCGGCGAATCATATTGGGATGCGATCTCCGATCGCACTCAACGTTCAACGCTCAACGTTCAACGTCCAATGGCAGAATTATCGGCTCGATTCTGCCGTCGCCGGGCGAGGTAGGACCGGAGTGACCAGACGAATGACGAAATCCGGATAGTTCCGCTGCGCTTCGTTGTAGTGAATCGTTTAACGCTAGTTAAGCGTCAAAGCGTAAGATCTGGAACGATTCGACGATGTAACGTTTCAACGGTTTAACGTGACGAAGCGAAGCGAAGTCATTCCGCCATGCGCGATTGCGGCGAATGTGGCAGATCATCGGCGGTAAGCGAGAACCTCTCGCGCAACTCGCGGTATAATGCTGACACCGCGTTGGTGAACTCCCTTTCCAGTCGTTCTCGGAGCATTGCTTTTGGCAGACTATTGTCGCCCGCAATCAAATTCCCAAATGCAATCCAAACTGGCGTTCGCCGGAAAGGCAGCCAGCGCTTGGCGTTATATAGCCGGTCGCTGCCGATAATCACGCAAGGCAAGACCGGTACCGAAGCCAGATCCGCGAGCGCCGCCACCCCGGATCGCGCGTTTGCCCCTTCCAGAATAGAATTTTTGCCATCACGAATACCGCCCTCGGGAAAGATACCTACAACCCGTCCGTTGCGCAGCCGGTCGATGGCGCTGCGGATCGTGGCCCGGTTCGCGCGATCGCGATCCGCCGGAAACGCGTCAACCGCGCGCAGGAACTGTCCCAGAACCGGGTAGGGGAAGAATTCCGCCATTGCCATCCAATCGATCTTTCGCCTAACGACCCCCGAGATAATAAACGGATCGAAATGGCTGATGTGATTCGAAGCCAGCAGAAACGCGCCGGAACGGTCGGTGTTCTCCGGTCGCAAGACCTGAGTACGCGCCACCAGGCCAAACAAGGCTTTCATGGAAAGCGCGGCAATGCGGTTGGCTACCTTATGGAACAAAGCTGACATGCGCGGGGGGCGACCCAACTGTAGCGGCGGTCTACTTGTCGCGCCGTAATTAATGAAGGCTGGATGACCGCCGCATTAATTGAGCCGCAGCACTAAATCAACAGACGGACACCTTGCTGGATTCAACTCGGCCTCTGGTGCAGGGAGCTGGTTGCGGCGACTAATCGCCATGGCCGGTCGGTGACCGGCCGCTGCCTTCCGTGCATTTATCTGCCGCGGTCTTACACCCTTTGAGATCCAGCTTTCCCGAGGCCAGAACCGGGATGGTCTCCAACCGGCAAATCTTTTTTGGAATCCATAGATTCGGCACCCCGGCTTCGCGAAGTTTGTCCCGAAGCTCAGCCAGGTCGATCTCAGTCGCGCTCAACAACACGGTGGCTTCGCCTTTGTTTTCGTCGTTCACTCCCACGACGGCGATTAATCGCTCGGACTGACCGTCAAAGCCGAGCGCGGACGAAATTTTTTGCTCGAGGGCTTCGTGAGGCACCATTTCTCCACCGATTTTGGAGAATCGGGAAAGCCGCCCCTCTATATAGAGAAAGCCATCTTCATCGAATCGCCCGATGTCGCCGGTCTTAAACCAGCCGTCGCGCAACACCTCGGCGCTGCGTTCGGGATCATGGAGGTATCCTTCGAAAATATTGGGGCCGCGCAGCCAAAGCATGCCCCCCTCATGCAGCGATAGATGGGCGCCGCTGTCCGGATCGCGAATTTCAGCGGCAATTCCCGGCGCCATTTTGCCGACCGAACCCAGGCGGCTGGATGGTTGCACGACATCGCCGGGTTTTTTCGGAATTGGTTCCGGCAGATTCACGCTCACCACCGGTGCTGTTTCGGTTAGGCCATAGCCTTCAAAAACGTGTTGGCCGAACTTTTCTTCAAATGCCTGCGCCAGATCCATGGGCAGTTTTTCCGCGCCGGTAATGATGAGCCGCAGGCTTCGGAGCTGGTCGGGCTCCGCTCTTCGAAGATAGCCGCGCAGAAACGTGGGGGCAGCGAGGAGAAGAGTGAGCTGGTAACGCTCGATCAACTCGGCGTTCTTCGCGGCCTCGAGCGGATTTGCACTGGTCACGATTGGGACGCCCTCGATCATCGGATACCACAGGGTCACAGTGCACCCGAAACTGTGAAAAAAGGGCAGGGAAGCCAAAATGGCATCCTCGTTAGTCGCAGCGAGCAGAACATTGAACTGTGAGACGTTGCTGAGGATATTCCGATGGCTCAGGACCACCCCTTTCGGTTCGCCGGAACTGCCGCTGGTGAAGAGAAGAATTGCCTCACGATGACCGCCGGTTTTTGGAATTTTCAACCATCGCACGAGCAACCAAGTCGGCGTGACCAGACAGAGCAGCCACCATAAACCGATTTGCTTCTTCAATGGAGGTAACAGCTCATCCATTTTCACAATTTGTTCGGGCCACGGAAAGTCCGTGAGGCGGCTCACGAACGCATTGGCGGTAAGCGCCACCCGCAGATTGGCCCGGCGACAACAGGCTTCTACGGCGGCGCGGCCGCTGGTGAAATTCAGGCCCACCGGGACTTTGTCGGCCAGCGCAACCGCCAGATTAGCGACGACGGCGCCTTTGGTCGCGGGCAAAACAATGGCGATTCGCTCTTCGTTAGGAAATTGGTGGCGAAGATAACGACTGAGCACGACCGCGGCGGCCAGCGTTTTGCCTCCGGTTAGGGCGGTGTGATCCAATCCATCCACCAGCAGGTTCTTGAATGCCCGGCGCTTCAAACCGCGGACGGCCGCGCCGGCAAGGTGGCGATCCAGCGATGGCCGGCGGCTAAAACAGAATTCTCCCAGTTTCAACAGTTGTTCCCGGACCGACGCAATATCCGCCTTTTCGGCCGGCAATGGCTTGCCGAAGGCGATCGTGACCGG
>DATFCK010000498.1:0-5579 GCA_035253185.1 Chthoniobacterales bacterium
CAGCAGAGTGAGCGTCTTTGCCTCCTTGGTCATTTCTTCGCGGAATGTGTGAACCCGGACGCTGGCACCGCTGTTGGAAGCCGGATGTTCTGCGGCGATGCGGGCCGCGATCGTTTCCAGCTCCGACCGCACGTTATTTAGCGAAACGCCCTCTTTCATCTTGGCGAAACCAAGCAGATGAAACTTTCCCCGGGCCTGTTCCTTGGCGTCCATGCCTAACGGCATCCAGATGTCGGAGCGGGTGGGGAAACGCCAGCCCTTCGGCATAACGCCCACAATCGTGGCTCGTTTGCCGTTAAGGGTCACAACCCGGCCGATCGCGTTTCGATCGGAACCGAAATACGTCGTCCAAACGTCATAACCCAGAATCGCGACCGGTGCGGCATTGGGCTGATCCTCCTGGGGAAGAAACAGGCGACCCAGCGCCGGTTTCACCCCGAGAAAGGAAAACGCGTCCGCTGAAATAAATGAACCAAGATAGCGCTCCGGTTTTTCGCGGCCGGTCAGGATGAATGTTGCGTCTTCGCAAACACCAACGCCTTCGAGGGTTTTGGATTGTTGTTTGAAATCGAGATAATCGAGATAGCTAACCGCACCGTCCTCGTCCGGATGCTTGGTGAAGTACTCCGAATAGTACAGGATCCGGTTTTCATCCGTCATGTGCGGCCAGGGCCGCACCAGCAGGGCGTTCACCGCCGAAAAAACGGTAGTAGACGCGCCGATTCCGAGCGCCAGCGCGAGGACCGCCACTGTCGTGAATGCCGGGGTCTTCACCAGCATTCGGACGGCGATCCTGAACTGGCTGAGCATATGCTCTAAAACCGGATGTCGTTAGGCGGCGATTCGATCCTCCACCACCCGGCCGTCAAACAAATGAACGGTGCGATCGGCGTGCTGAGCGAAACGGGCGTCGTGCGTGACCATGCAAATGGTCGCCCCACCGGCGTGCAATTCGCGCAGCAGATCCATGACGGCCTCGCCATTGCGTGAATCAAGGTTACCGGTCGGTTCGTCCGCCAGCAGAATTGCCGGTTTGCCGGCCAGGGCGCGCGCAACTGCAACTCGCTGCTGTTGACCGCCCGATAACTGGCTGGGCAGGTGCTTGGCCCGATGTCCCATTCCGACGCGCTCCAGCGCTTCGGTCACGAATTGTTTTCGCTCCGACGCGCTCATACCGCGGTAGGTCAGCGGCAACTCGACGTTTTCGTAAACGGTGAGATCACCAATCAGGTTGAAGCTTTGGAAAATGAATCCGATTTCGCGGTTGCGGATCCGGGCGCGCTCTGGAAATGACAGGTTCGCCACCTCGTTTCCCTTTAGCGAATAGCTGCCGGCGCTCGGTGTATCCAGCAATCCGAGGATCGATAACAAGGTTGACTTGCCGCAACCGGACGGGCCTGCGATGGAAACATATTCGCCGGTCCGGATATCGAGGTGAATTCCGGAAAGAGCGTGGGTTTCAACTTCGTCGGTAAGGAAGACCTTGGTCACGCCGTTAAGGCAGATCAAAGGAGTAGATCCGTTCGAGGAAGAGCGACTGGTAGTTGTAGGTTCAGTGGAGACCATGATTTGCAGTGGTGTAGGTTTGTTAGTTATCGTTAGGGGATTTGGGGTTGGCGGATTTGCCGGTTAGTTCAATCGAATTCGATCATGCGAATCCCAGGCGCTGGTATCGGACAGGATCACCTGATCGCCCGGTTGCAGGCCGTCCTGGATTTCAATCGTATTGACCGAGCTTTTGCCCAGTTTCACCGGAGTGCGAACCGCTTCCGATCCACCACCGGTGAGTTTGAAAATGCTGACCTGGTTGTTTTCCTGGCCGAAGGCGGGGCGGCCGACATAAATCACATCGTTGAGGCGTTCCAGTTCAATTGTTCCGTCCACGCTAAGATCGGGGCGCGCTCCCTTGGGCAAAGGCTCGTCGAACGCCACGTCCACGGTAACGGTTCCCTGCTCGACCGCGGGATTTACCCGGGTAACATGACCTTTGACCGTGCCGTTACGGGTATCGATTACGGCCTGTTGGTCGATCTGAATGTCCTTGGCCTGGGTTTCCGCGATTTTTACTTCTGCTTTCAGCTTGGTCGGGTCAGCGACCCGGGCAAGGTTGTCACCAATCTTAACCCGCTGACCAACTTCCATCGGCAATTGCTGCAGCACGCCGGACATGCCCGCTTTGACGTGCAACCCTTCAACCTGGTCGAGCTTTAACTTGGCCAGTTGGTTTGCCTGGTCCACTTCGGCTTGCTTTGCGGCCAGTTGGGGTTCAATCGAACTCTTGGCAAACGAAAGTCGCTTCTGCTCGATCTCGTCACGGTTTTTCAGCTCGGCTTCTTTTACCTGCGATGTCTTGTAAACCAGATCCGCGACCAGGCCGTTTCTCGCCAACTGATCGTTAGTCTGACGTTCCATCTTGGCTTGTTCGTATTCCGAATGGACCCGGGCAGTGGTCGCTTCCTGATCGAGCAACTCCCGCTGCAACGTCGCCCGCAGGGTGGTGAGTTCCGCTTCGGCAGCCTTGGCCTTCGACTCGGCATCGTGCGCGCTCTGCTCCAGTTCGGGGCTGCTCAATTCGAGAATCAGCGTATCCGGCTCGACTCGCGCGCCCGGCCTAACGACAATTTTTTCCACCCGGCCCTCGGTGGCCGCGGCCAGCCAGCGAATTTCCTCAGGCACCAGGGTGCCGAGGCCGCGGACTTGCCTGACCATCGGACCACGTTTTACCGTGTCTACCCAAACGGTCGATCGGTCTACGCTCGGCACTGCCGGTTTCAGCCGGGAAATGGCGAATGTCACCACAATCAACGCCAGCGCCCCGCCGGCGATCATCATGATCCGCCGTTTCCGTTTCTTGGCCGCAACTCCCGTCCGCGGAACATCCATGGCTGAGAGACTAGGCGTAAACCCGGATGGTCGCACAATAGTGTTTTCGACTTTTGCTTCGCTCTTTTGCATGTGGGGGATGCGTGAAATTAAATACCCGAAAATGCACGGACGAGATCAGTCATCGCTTGAGCGCTTTGCAGTACCGGCCAAATGGTGGTGGCAACGATTGAACCGAAAAACACCGCTTCGGTCAGGAAATTGCGGCGCGCTTCCGTTTTGAAGTAGTCGCTGCTGATGTTGCGGAACGACCGGGTATACTTCGCGCATTCGCCGCGATAGCCGTCAAGGGTCACGGACTGGAAATGATAATCGGTTAGCGGGAACCGGCGGGGAAAGGGATTGTTCACGCCGTCACGGTTCTTTCGGCCGGCGCGGTGGGAGGTTGGTTTCATATCGTCGAACTTTTCGGTTTTGGTTGGGATGCGTTCAGCGTTGCGATTGGATTCAAGCTTTGCGCATTTTGATCGCCCCTATTGCAATGCCCGTGCCACGGCCTAAAACAAAGTCCTAAGTGACTTTATATCAAGTGGTTATAACTTTCCACCTAACCGGCCTTTTTGGCCAAAAGCACCGGTAGTGGGATATTGCCGTCCCGTTTTCGGGACGTTTCCGGACAGATTTTTGCGGTCATTTCCATCGCCGCCGACAAGTTTGCGACCGGCGGGCCGCAGCGCCCCCCTACCTAACGAGGCAGTCGCAATAATGCTTCGGCGCCCTGCCGGTCCCGCCTGTTGCCTAACGTGAGCGAGCCTCCATGGGCCTCAGCTATCTGAAGGCACAAGGCCAGGCCGATGCCGGACCCCCCGGGTTTGGTGGTGAAAAACGGCACGAATAGGTTGGTCGGATTCATAATCCCGTGACCCTCATCGATCACGAAAATTTCGACGCAATCTCCGGCCACTCGCCAGCCTACACTCACCGCGCCGCCGGTTTCCAACGAGGCGTCGACCGCGTTGTGAAGCAGGTTAATGAGAAGTTGCTCCAGTTGAGCAGCATCCGCCATCACCTTTACTTCCGGTCCGGACGCGATTTTTACCGCCTGGCGCGGCTCGAGCGCGATCACTCGGCGGACCAACTCGCCCAAGTCGAAATATTCTTTTTGGGGCGGAGGTAATCGAGCCAGGCGGGCGTAAGCTTCCATGAACCTGCTGAGTGAATCGGCCCGCGCGGCAATCGATTTCAGACCGCTCCGCGCGTCATCCTGCCAATCCACCGGTCGCGGTTCTTTGCGCAACAGTGCTTCCAGGCTGCCGGCTAACGACTTGATCGGGGCGAGTGAATTATTCATCTCGTGACCGAGGACACGAACGAGTCGTTGCCATGCGCGCCGCTCTTCTTCGCGCAGGGTCCGGCTCAGATCGGTCAACACCAGCAGTGCATGCGGCAGGCCGTGCTCGCGAAAGGTGCTTCGCCGCACTCCCCATCGCCCGGTCGCCCCCGGAAATGCGATCGACAACGGTGCATCCTCATTGGCCTCGAGACAGGCGGCGAGCCCCAGATCGGCCGCTCTTCTGCCCAGAAGCTTATCAATTGGCTGGCCCAAAAGATTTTCGCCGGCCCGATTCACCAGCCGGAGTCGCCGTTCGGGATCAAATGTGAACACCGCAACATCGATTTCGGCCATGATCGTCCGCAACAGTGCGGTGGCTTCGAACGCTCCCAATCGCTGGACCCGCAGTGTTTCACCCAACGAATTGATTTCGAGCAAGACTTCGCCCAGAGCATCATTTTCGCGGGCGCCACGGGCGCGAATCGAGTAATCACCCTCGCGCAGGGCAGCCAGAAGATTGGTCATTGTTTGCAGCGGCCGAATGATGTGTTCGCGAGCGCTGGCCACGAAACCCGCGAAAAAGCCGACAATCACCAGGGTTAAAGTCCACTGCACTTTTGGGGTGTAATCGCCGAACCAAAGAATGGTTAACGAGATGAGCGCGGCCGGCGCAATGGCGCCGGCGATCAGCCACGTCACCCGGTTCTCGTGTGTAATCCGGCGACGAGGATGCTTATCTCTCATTCAGCCAGGTGCCGGCGAACGCACGCCGAGACGCCTTCGTCACAGTCCATACTGTTGAAGCCGTCGGTAAAAAGCGCTGCGGCTTAACCCCAGCGCTTCCGCCGCTTTACGGGCATTTCCGTTGTTGCGAGCCAGTGCTTTCTTGATCAGGAACGCCTCGACTTCCTCGAGGCTCATGTCTTCCAGGCTTCGAGAATCGCCCACCGTGGTCGTTAGGCCAAGATCATTGGCCTTGATTTGCGAGCCGTGCGACATGAGCACCGCCCTTTCAATCACGTGATCCAGTTCCCGCACATTTCCCGGGAAGGCGTGAGCCATCAGACGGTCGCGAGCTGTTTCATCGAATGCGCCAATCTGCTTGCGATAACGCTGGGCGTGCTGGCGCAGAAAATTTTTGGCCAGCGGCAATATATCCTCTCGCCGATCCCGCAACGGCGGCAACGAAATCTCGATCGTGTTCAGCCGGAACAGCAGATCCTGTCGAAACCGCCCGGCCGCCACTTCGTCATGAAGATTGGCGTTGGTCGCGGAGATGATCCGCACATTCGCATGCAGCGTTCGCGACGATCCCACCCGCTCGAATTCACCGGTCTCGATCACGCGCAATAATTTCGCCTGCTGATTTAATGGAATATTGGCGATTTCATCCATGAACAACGTGCTCTCGTCCGCCAGCTCA
>DATFCK010000499.1:0-7939 GCA_035253185.1 Chthoniobacterales bacterium
CGATTGGCTCTCTGGCCGTTTCAGATCCGATCGCCGAGCAACGCGACCAGGCCGGATTTGCGGTGGCATATCACCTGCAGCTGAGCCGGCAACTCGGCGCCGACCTGGGATACCGCCATTCTTGGTACTTCTACAATCAAGGGGGACGGACCGACCTCAACCAGGTGCTGTCGTTGGGGGTTCACTACTACTTCAACCCCTGGATAAGCGTGAACGGCTACCTGTCCGGAGCCCTAAACGATTCGAACAATGCGGTGTTCGAATACGACGTTTTTTCCGGGGGCGGCGGAGTGGGTTTTCACCTCCGATTTTAGGGTTTTGCGCGGGTCAGAGGGCAGGTTGGGGCACGTCGTCTGCTGTTATTATGGTTAATGCAATACCATATAGTGGTTATGGGTCTGTTGGGCGCCTGTTTCAGCCCAAACCTGCTCGCCGCGCCGCTTTCTCAAGCGCACGTCACCAAGATTGTTAACGAGGTTAAAGTGGTCGATCCCGGCGCTGGCGACCGAACGGCGAAATTGAACGATGTCATCCACGGCGATCTCGCCCTAACGACCGGAATCAAATCACGCTCGGAGCTTCTGTTTCAAGATAACACCCTCACTCGGCTTGGACCGGAAAGTTACTTCAGCTTTAACGCCGGAACCCGCGATATGACCCTCCAGCGGGGCACTCTTTTGCTGCAGGTGCCCAAAGGACATGGGGGAGCCAGGATTCACACCGCGGCGGTCACCGCTGCAATCACTGGTACCACGATCATGATTGAGCATCTCCCGCACAAGAGCCTGAAAGTATTGGTTCTCGAAGGCAGTTTGCGACTTTCTAACGGGCGGTTTGGCGATTCCCTTGTTTTGATGCCTGGAAAGATGGTGATCATGCCGCCTAACGCTAAACGAATCCCGGATCCGGTGGCGGTGGATCTGAAGACAGTCATCAAAACCTCGAAGTTGGTAAACATGTCCGGAGGCGGCAAGAAGAAGGCGAAGCCGTTACCCAGTATTGCCCTGATCGAGCAGGAGATAGAAAAACAGCAGCAAAGCAAAGCCAATCACAGGCTGATCGACACAAACCTGGTGATCATGGGTAAAGGGACGAATGTGCTCCTGGCCTCGAACGACCTACTTCATGACCTGAGCCAGCGCACCGATATCGCAACCGGCCCGAACGGAACTTTCACGCCGCCATCGACTCCGTCCTCAAGTCCATCGTCGACACCGACGTCAGCGCCGTCGCCAGCGGGGGCTCCGGCCGGACCGCCGGTTTTGGCCGATGTGGGTTCGACTCCATCGATCAAAATTGGTGACGGCGGAAGGAAAACGGAAGTTCGCTATGGGGACGGCAAGCGACTAACGTCGCCGCTGGTCCTTAACCAGCCACGGGATCTGACCGCCAATCACGGATATGGATCAATCAAGATTTCGTCTGACGATTCAGTGACGGTGAATAACGTTCTGAAAGTTTCCGACGTCACGTCCAACGGCAAAAAAGGCGAAATATCGATCGAAACCAGAAAGACGACTGGGACTGCAATCTCCATCAGCAGTAGCGCGCAACTGCTGGCGTTACTTGCCGCCGGGAAAGACGATGGCGGCAAAATCACGTTCAAGTCAGCGGGCGGCGGTATCGATGTCAACGGCGGCACCATCCGAAGTGATCGCGGAACGATCGACCTGCGGAACGACGGGTCTAACGGGTCGATCACGCTGACTAACGCCGCTTTGAGCGCCGACACGATCAAGGTGGGCGCGCTTGGGAATAACGGAACCCTGACACTCGGTGGCGGAACGATCTCGGCCGACACACTCATCAAGCTCTACGCGGGGGGAAGCAACGGGACAGTCAACTTCGTGGACGATGTCACGCTCAGCGGCAACAGCGTGAAAAACATCGCGGGTAACACCGTTACAATCTTTAACGGCAAAGTCGTAACCGTCCAGGGACCCGCTCCCGCTAACGTCTTTACCAATCATCCGAACTACACCGGTTTTGGTGGCAACGGTTCTACCACCGGAACGTTTGCCGGCCAGGGGGCGACTACCAAACCTTTCAAGGCTGCGCCAGGCTATTAGTTAGGGTCGATCCGGTTCAATACCGAACAATCGAGCCGGTCCGGCGCCCCGGAGGTTCTCTTATTGTCTCTTACCGGCACTGCGGGTGCTTGTGCTGGGGCCGAATGAGCACTGCGACGGTCGAGCAGACCTTTAATCAGTTTCGCGAAAATCATCTTTTTGACGGAATTCCGGCTCATCTGGTCGACGAACTCGCTCCCCAGGTGGAAATTGTCCAGTTTGCGGAAAACGACGTGGTGTTTCGCGAGGGCGATCCGGGCGACGGGTTGTATCTGGTAGGGAAAGGTTCCATTCGCATCTCGAAACTGGGCCGCGGTGGACAGCAGGAGACGCTAAGTTTCATTGAGCCGGGAAGCTTCTTCGGAGAAATGGCGTTGCTGGATCATGAACCACGCTCAGCGACGGCTACCGCGGCCGAGCCCGCCATTCTGGCGGTCATGCGCGAGGATGCATTTCAACGCATCCTGGAGATCGCGCCCAGCCGCCTGCACCTGAATTTTCTGCAATCGGTTACCAAACGGCTGCGTAACGTAAATTCGCATTTTATTACCGAAATGTTGCGTAACGAGCGATTGAGCCTGGTCGGAACAATGGCGAATTCGATTATCCACGATCTGAAAAATCCAATTCACGTCGTGCGCTACTGCTCGCACTTCATCACCAAGGAGAGCAAAGATCCGCGCATCGCGGAGCTGACCAAGATGATCGATTCTGCCATGGACGGGATGATCGCGATGACTCAGGAGCTCCTGGATTACGCGCGAGGCTCAACCTCGTTCACACTGAAGATGGTGTCGGTTTGGAAACTGTTGGACGACATCAACGGCCAGGCACTCCAGGTTTTGCCGCGGCAGAATATTCAATGCATTAAAAACGTATCCTACGAGGGTGACGTGAACATCGACCTGGCGCGGTTCTCGCGGATGCTATGCAACCTTATCAAAAACGCGCGCGAAGCCATGCCCCAGGGCGGCATTCTGACCTTGGCGATCGACCAGGCTGGCCGCGACGTCGTATTGCGAATTTCCGATACCGGCATCGGGATTCCGGCTGAGATTTTGCCCAGGCTATTCGAGCCCTTCGTTACGCACGGAAAGGCCAACGGAACTGGCCTGGGCCTGGCTATAGCCAAGTCCATCGTGGAAGGGCATGAGGGCAGGATCGGCGTCACAAGTGAAGTGGGGACCGGCACCACGGTAGAGATCCGGTTGCCAGCCCCAGCTGCCGGCGCCTGAACCTAGCGGTAAGATACTGACACGCAGGATGTTATCTATTGCGATGACGGGCGATTACGGCATCGGAAATGCTATATAGACGCTGGTTCCCCTATGTCAGCTTTCGAATCAGACAAGCCTTCCAATTCCGAACCCTCCAGCGAGTTTGTGGCGAAAGCCACCAGCGAGCTGAATAATCTGCTGCAAATCATCTCCGGTAGCCGCTCCGCCCTCGAGCAAGCGAATAGGAATGAGCAGGAGACAGCCGAGTATTTTGACATGCTCCGGGCCAGCGTTGATCGCGCCGAGGTGTTAGGCCAGGAGTTGGCGAACCGGGCCGGCGGCACCGCGGAAAAGGCAATTTGCAACGCCGAAGTCGGCACGTTTCTCAAAAAGAAAAGTGATCGGACTAAAGCGATCCGACAAACCATTCTTGTAGTTGACGATGAAAAGATGGTGCTAACCTTGATCGGGCGATTTCTGCGTGATGCGGGTTATGAAGTGGTAACCGCCCAGTCTGGATTCGAGGCCGTTGATTTCTTCCGGCGGGAGCCGCTGCGCTACTCGTTAGTCCTGCTGGATTTCAGTCTGCCGTTCATGGATGGCGGAGAAGTTTTCCGACGCCTGCGTGAGATTCGAAACAACATTCCGGTTGTGTTGTGCACCGGTTTCATTGTGCAGGAACAGCTGAAGGGAATGCTGGGGCAGGGCCTTAGCGGATTTCTCCGTAAACCAGTGCCGCCAGACGAACTCATCGCAGTAGTAAAGTCGACCCTGCAAAGGGCGATGTATTCGCAGGACACCACCGATCCGAGCGGAATATCAGTGGTTAGTTAGGCGTTTTTTTCATTCAGCCGGATTCGGTCCCTTCATTGCCTGCGACTTTTCCGGCCGGGCTGTTGCGGCCGGCGCTGCCTTATGTCGGTCCCCCTTAAGGAATATAAGCCGAACTAAAACGCCAGCCGAATACCTCGTGGTGTAATGGTAACACACCGCGAAAGCTTTCGGCGTTATTCTTGGTTGGAGCGATTGCGCTTTAAATCAAAATAGCCAAGGTAAAGTGTCCGTTTCATACCCCGTGGTGTAATGGTAACACAGCGCCCTTTGGAGGCGTTATTCTTGGTTCGAGTCCAAGCGGGGTAGCCACGTAACAGGCCTGCGGCTTCACGAGGCTCCTGGTCGGGCGCTTACTTGGTCGCGTTTCGGGTTCGAGGTTGCGACAGGAACCGCTCTCGTTAGCGATCGTTCGGCTGTTCCATGCCGCTGGCTTTCAGGACCGCGAAAGTTTTGCTTCCTTTGCGGTCGAGGTAGAGAAGTACGCCGCGTTTCGGATCCGCTTTGTTCAGCGCTTCGCGAAACGATTTCACATCCGTTATCGGCCGCCCGTCCACCTCGGTAATTACGTCCCCACGTTCGATTCCCTGCTGCGCGGCCAGACTATTATCGCTCACATCGGTAACAATGACGCCTTTATCGACTCCGAGCTTCATGCGTTCGGCCATTTCCTTGGTGAGTTCCTGAACCTGCAGCCCAAATTTGCCCATTTGCTCTTCCGGCGGCCGAGTCGGCGGTGTCGGCCGGTTCGAAGCGCGAGCGATGTCGTTAGGCAGTTCTCCGGTAGTGATCGGGATCTTCATGGTCTGTCCCTTGCGCCAGACGGTGAGCTCCACGTTTTGACCGATCTTCTTCCGCAGGATCTGGTGTTGGAGATCGGTATCGGTGGTGACTGCGCTGCCATCCACCTCGGTGATTACATCGAAGGGACGAAGCTCGCTCTTGTAGGCGGGCGCGTCGGCTTCGATCGTGCGCACGACCACGCCTTTCTCCACCCCTTTAAACATGTCGCGGATGGATGGATCATCGCCCAGGGTTTCGATTCGAATGCCCAGCCAGGGTCGCAGGATCTTGTGACCAGCAATCAGTTCGTTGCCAATCTCTCTCACCATGTTGCTCGGAATCGCAAAACCGAGGCCGCGATTCAGACCGTTGATCAGGGTGTTCATGCCAATGACCTTGCCGTCGATGTCGCACAACGGTCCGCCACTGTTGCCGGGATTAATGGAGGCGTCAGTTTGCAGAAAATCCGAGATCGAACCGCCACCGATCAATTTGCTCCTGCCTTTTCCGCTGATCACCCCGTAGGTAAAAGTGTAATCAAGTTTGAAGGGAGCACCGATGGCGAAGGCAAACTGCCCTACGCGGACCGCATCGCTATCGCCCAACTCAGCGGCCGGAAGGTCTTTGGCGTCGATTTTGATGACGGCCACATCGGTGCGCTCGTCAGTGCCAACAACTCGAGCGGGAAATTCCCGGCCATCCTTTAACTTCACCGTAAGTTTGTCCGCCGCTTCCACCACATGGAAATTGGTGAAAATAAAACCGTCAGCCCGCGCGATAAAGCCGGACCCTTCGCTGCGTGATGGCTGAAAACCATTCGGATTTCGCCGGGGATTGTTCTGGTCAGGACTTGGGAAGAAAAAGTCATCGAGTGGCGAACCATCGCCGCCGTCATCTTTCTTCGACACCTCAATAATGACCACTGCCGGGGCGACCATTTCGAATACGCGTGCGAACGCATTGTTAAGAGCATGCACCTGATCCTTTCCCGGCTCCGCTGCCGCAGGGGGGATCGTCGGCGTAGCTTCCGGCGTGGCGGCGTTCACGGCCGCGGCCGCGATCAACGTGACGAGGAAAGAGGAGAAATACAGGCGCATGGCGTTTGGCATTTTGGACAGCATTAAGAATGCGACGTTCAACCGTTGGCCCGGCGTTTAGTCGATGCGTGGAGGAGTTCCATTATCTCGAAATCCGACCAATGTTCCGGCTAAGCGGCGATTTTGCCAGCGGTTTAGGCCCCTAGCTTGCTTATAATCAAGCGCTTCAGAGTCCGGCTGGGCCGGTCTTGAAAACCGGCTTCGTAGGACTGTTCAAACGTTGACACTTATTCTACTATTGGAATCAGCCTCACATGCACTTGTTTAGGGGTCAAAATTTAGTGGCGATCGTGGCCAGCGCGTTCGCGTTCCTGGGGATGACAGGTGTTGGGTCGGCTCCGGAGGAGATCACCCGTGTAACCGCGGAGCAATTTGTGCACGCCGTTACCGCGCATAAATCCCAAATCCTCGAAACGTTTTTTACGCATTCGCCCAATGTAAACGCGCGGGCCGGTCAGGATCGACCGATTCTGGTTAGCGCCATCCTGCAGGGTGACAAGACGGTGGCCAAACGGTTGCTGGAAGCCGGCGCCTGTGTCGATTTGGCTGACGAGAGTGGACTAAACGCGCTAATGGCGGCGTGTCTGATCGGAGACACCGAATTGGTACAACAACTCGTGCCCTTGGCGACGAATCCAGCCGCCACCGATCGCAAAGGTCGTAACGCCTTGCATTACGCAATCGCTGCCGGCAAACCCGAAGTTGTCGAGATTTTGCTGCCCGCGTTCCGGGATCTCCTGCGGCCAACCAAGGATGATCGAAATGCTCTGTCCCTCGCGATGGAGCAGGAAAACCAACAAGTTTTGGATCTGTTGTTTGGATATTTCCCGGGCGAACAGGAATGGAGTCTCGAAACGATGCGCCTGCTGGAGACGGCATTGTCCGCCGGCAACAAAGAACAGGTAAAGCTGCTGCTTTCGAAACATTGCGATCCGCCGGTCCACGCCGGAAAACGGGTACCGTTGTTGGCGTATGAGATCGCTGCCGGCAATGTGACCGCTACTCGCACACTGCTGGAGTGTGGCGCCGATGCGAATACGTTACTGCCGGACAAATGCGATCCGGATTTCCTCGCCATGCTGCCGCCCAAGCTTCGCTATTACGTCGATGGCGACAAAGGCGTAACGATCCTGACTTTAGCCGCAGGTCTTGGCCAATGCGACATGGTTAGGGTTCTTCTCGACGCCGGCGCCCGAAAAAATCTTGCTACCACTCGATACAAAATGTTGCCGCTGTATGTCGCTGCCCAGACCGGTAAATGGCAGTGCGCCCAAATCTTGTTAGGCGGCGGACCTTCGCCGGAGGAATTGCGGGTTGAAATTACACTTGCATCTCAGCGCGCGGCGGTTTTCAAAAACGGGGTAGCCGTTTTTGATACTATCTGCTCAACCGGCCGGGCCGGCTTTGCCACCCAAACCGGCGATTTTGTCATCACCGACAAGAATCGCTCTCACATCTCCACCATTTATAAAGTGGCGATGCCTTACTTCATGCGACTGAGCTGTCTGGATTTCGGGATGCACGAAGGCGCGGTGCCCAATTATCCCGCGTCGCATGGCTGTATCCGGTTGCCGGGCGAAGCGGCGAAAAAGCTGTTTGCCGAAATTCCGGTCGGCACGCTGGTGACGGTAAAATAATCGCTTTCGGTGAAAGCGATCGGCTTCGCCGAAAGGGTATTAAGCTACGCCTCGCGGCTGCAACTGGTCTATTGGGATTTGGTGCTTCCGCCGGACTGTGGACGGGTCGCGCTTGCAGCGGAACATTAACTTCCCGCTGCATTTCGAACAATCGGCTCGTCGGCACGTCTACTATCCCGCAATCAGATTTTTACCTGCGTTGACACGATTATTAACGGCCTTAACGTTTGCGCCTCAACCTCACAAATGCCCACATCCTTGGTAGGTAACGGGAAACAGTTCGTCTCGCATGCGCCTGGTTATTG
>DATFCK010000500.1:0-3801 GCA_035253185.1 Chthoniobacterales bacterium
TACAACGAAATCCCATCTCCACTCCGGTCAGGTCGGTTACTCCGAATGTTCGCTCGGTTACTACCGTTAGCCAGGAAGTTAAGGACGTGTTCTCCCGCGCGGCGCACGCCGTGGTTAAGATTCACGGCGTAGATGAACACAGCGATCTTTATGGAACCGGATTTTTCGTCGATCCAACCGGAACGCTTTACACTTCCTACAGCGTCGGGGGCGAAGCAGACAGTTACACTGTCGAGTTTGCCGGCAAACGTTATCCGGCCACCCAAATTGTGGCCGATATCCGAAGCGGTATCGCCATACTGAAGATCGACGCGGTTACGCCCGCGCTCCCGATCGGCAATACCCGACAGCTCGAAGTTGCCACCCCGGTGATCACGATCGGCTTCCCATTGGATCTCCCCGAAACGCCAAGCTTTGGCATGATCGCCGGATTCGATCGCAAATATCTGGGCCGATATTTCTCCACCACGCATTTGCGAGTAAATCTGCCAACTCAACGGGGTGAAGCCGGCGCGCCGCTACTGAACCTGAACGGCGAAGTTGTCGGCATGCTGGTTAGTAGTTTGGAAAACAATTCTTCCTGTTACGCGTTACCGATCGAAGCGGCGGAAAAAATCCGCAGCGATTTTGTGCGATTCGGCGAACCGCGCCACGGTTGGGTCGGCGCAAATGTCGCGGAGTCCAAAGATCCGGTGGAGGGATCACGGGCAAGAATTACCGAAGTCCTGGATACGCCCGCCTCCGAAGCAGGGATTCAGCCCGGGGATGTCCTGCTCCAGGTCGGTAACACCAGGGTGCAGGAGCCGGAAGACGTCCTTGACGCCTCGTTTTTCATATCAGCCGGTGACACCGTTCCGATTACCGTCGTGCGCGGTCACGAAAAGCTAACGTTCAACGTTCAGGCCGATGTGCATCCTCGGGCCAAGGGCATCCCGCTTTATCCTGACGGCACCCGCGTTCCCATGTCGGCCGGCCAGCCGCACCGTGGCATTCCATTAAAGCTGGAATCAGAATCGCCGCCCCCGAAACAGTAGCCTCGTTAGGCGGAGTTCATACGACTGGCGTTCCTCGCCAGCCAGTTTCCGAATCCAACGCGTCATAGTGGCTGCAAGTGCGATGGCAGCCACGCCAGCAATGCAAAGGTGGTAGCGTCAAAGCTGCCATGCGCGAGCACCGCCGGCCAGATTGACCGGTGGAAGATCATGATCAGTCCGAGGAACACCCCGAGCACGCCTGCCACCACTGCCGCCATGACGCCCATGGGAAGATGACCGGCGCCGAACCCGATGGCGAGCAAAAGGATGCCCAGCCGTTCACCGGCCCGCGTCCCAAAGGCTTTCGGCCATAAGCTTCGCATCGCCGCCAGAGTCCCGGCCCGCCAGAGCTCTTCCCGCAGTCCCGCCACTACGAAACTCACCACCGTCATCAACAGCCACACGTAAACCGGATCGGACCGAATCGCTTTCATGCTCACAACCTGCCGGATGTTAGGCTCCCCGGCCCGCCAGAATTCCGCCAGCTGCCGCTGATCAAATACGGTGGCGAGCAAAATCGCGCTAACCGCCACCGCTATGATGGCGATGCCTAACCGGATGGCGACGGAATAACCGATACCAAGCGGCACGACCCACCAGCCGGGTCGCCATCGCATCAGCATTTGTTCACTGCTTGCGCGCGAACACCACCACCCCAGACCGAACACCAGCGCAAACAGCAGAATCTGAAATGCGGACACCATCAGCAGGCCGCGGCTGGTATTGGTCAATATCGGCGACGATCGCGGTTGAGCGAATAGAATCGGGGGAATGAAATAGCCTCCGATTAAAATCAAATGTATCCACCAGCGAATTCGACCCACCGGCCTGGCCGTCGATCCGGTTAGGCCATCCGACCGCGTCAGAGACATTTCAGGAAGTTCCATCCCGCTGCGATTCGTTCACAGCATCTTGCGGAACTCCGCTTCATTCACAATTCGCACCCCAAGTTCCTTCGCTTTGTCCAGTTTGCTTCCAGCGGCCTCTCCGGCCAGGAGATAGCCGGTCTTTTTGCTGACGCTGCCGCTCACTTTTCCGCCACGCTCGATGATCATCTCGGCGATTTCTTCGCGGGGTTGGCTCAAGGTTCCGGTAATAACCCAGGTTGACCCGCCAATCTTCGAATCGGCCTTCGCTTTTTTGGGCTCGACCTGCGGTTTTACTCCCAGCTTTTGCAGCCGGGTAATGATTTGTCGATTTCGCGGCTCCTGGAAAAATTGGTGGATACTTCTGGCGACAACTTCGCCGACATCGTGGAGACGCTGCAATTCCTCAATCGACGCTTGAATGAGCGCCTCCACTCCACCGAAGTGATCCGCCAGCGCCCGTGAGGCGCTGGTCCCGACGTGTAGAATACCGAGACCAAATATCAGGCGCCACAGCGGACGCGTCTTACTCTCTTCAATCGCCGCCAGCAGATTGCTTATGCTTTTTGTTCCGGTTCGCTCGATCGAACCGAGTTTGGCCGCGTCGAGCTCATAAATGTCACTGACATCGTGCACCAGTTCCCTCTCAACCAGTTGTTCCACCATCACCTGTCCAAGACCTTCGATATCCATGGCGCCGCGCGACGCGAAATGTTCGATGCGCCGCTTCAGTTGCGCCGGGCATTGCACATTGATGCAGCGTAACGCCACCTGGCCTTCGTCCCTAACGACCTTCCCGCCGCACACCGGGCATTTATCCGGCATTTTGAATTTCTTCTCTTTACCGGTCCGAGCGCCTGTTTTCACTTCCACCACCGCCGGAATTACTTCGCCGGCCTTCTCAATCACCACGATATCGCCGATTCGGATATCCTTTCGCTTTATCTCCTCCTCGTTATGCAAAGTGGCGCGGCCGACTGTGCTGCCACTGACCAGCACCGGCTCGAGCATGGCCACGGGCGTCAGCGTTCCAGTCCGGCCCACTTGAACCGCGATATCGAGCAGGCGGGTCTCAACCCGTTCCGCCTCGTATTTGTAGGCAATTGCCCACCGCGGAGATTTTGCCGTGAAACCGAGCCGTTCCCGTTGACCTAACGAATCTACCTTCACCACCGCGCCATCGGTTTGATACGGAAAATCATGCCGAACCTTGTCCAACTCGTGAATCGCTTTCAGCGTTTCCTCGATGGATTTTGCCACCCACCACCGTTCGGTCGCGGGTAACCCTAACTTCCTCAGGAACGGAAATACTTTCGAATGCAGATCGAGATTGGCGCCTTCGATCGCACCGGTTCCATAACAAACAATCCCAAGCGGGCGTTTGGCCACGATTCGCGAGTCGAGTTGTTTGAGCGATCCCGCAGCGGCATTCCGCGGATTGGCAAACAGCGGCAGATCGGCCTTCCTTCGCTCCTCGTTTAGGTTTTCGAATCCGTGCTTGTCCATGTAAACTTCAGCACGAACCTCCAGTATTTCGGGAGGCTCCCCCCGCAATTTGGCCGGCACCGTCCGGATGGTGCGGATATTTTGCGTGATATCGTCGCCGGTCACGCCATCGCCACGCGTCGCGGCATAACGAAGTTCTCCTTTTTCGTAAAGCAACGATACCGCCACGCCATCGACTTTGGGTTCGATCACCACCGGAATCTTTTGGTTAGGCAACAACCGTTGGAGCCGGCTATAGAAACCGGCGACCTCATCTTCCGAATAGGTGTTGTCGAGACTCAGCATGGGCGTGCGATGCTGAATCTGCGCAAAAGCCTGGAGTGGTTTCCCGCCCACGCGCTGGGTAGGGGAATCGGGCGAAGCGAGCGCGGGAAACAGGATTTCGAGTTCGCTCA
>DATFCK010000501.1:0-8481 GCA_035253185.1 Chthoniobacterales bacterium
CAGATTTTTAATCTCGACTGGAAACCGGAGGACGTTAAGCCATCGGAATTCGTGGCGAAGTACGGTCAGCCTAAAGGTGAAACGGATGATTGGAGCAAAAAGGAAAAGCTCACCCAGACCGAAATTGGCCAGGTTTTGAAAGAAAAATGGAACATCAACGCTCCGATCAATTGTCAGGCCTGTCACCGATGAAGGCGAGTGTGAACTGGTTTAACGATTCAACCTGGGGCGCACCGCAGCCATGAAACGGGTATTCGAACATCCGCCCGAACCGGTCACCGGAAAACGCTACTGGCGAAGCGTTAACGAGTTGAGTGAAACGCCAGAGTTCCGGGAATGGCTTGAGCGCGAATTTCCTAACGGGGCTTCCGAGCTCGATGAGGAATGGTCGCGGCGCAGTTTTCTCAAGTTAATGGGGGCATCGATGGCGCTGGCGGGCGTTGGCCTAACCAGCTGTCGGCGGCCCGAGGCATATCTGGTTCCATTCACCAAGAGTGTCGAATGGACGATTCCCGGAAAGGCGTTGTATTACGCGACCGCGATGCCCCGGCGCGGCGGGGCGATTCCGCTGATTGCTACCACGGTAGATGGGCGGCCTATCAAGCTCGAGGGTAATCCGCTGCACCCGGCAAGTGGCGGCGCCACCGACGTTTACGCGCAGGCCTCGATTCTGGACCTGTACGATCCGACCCGATCCCGCCGGTTTGCGCAGAGGGCAAAGAGCACGACCAAGGGCCGGAAGACTGAACAATTGGAGACGCGCCAGCGCGCGGACTTTGAAAAATATCTTGCTGAGTTGATGGGCAAAGCGAAGGCCGACGGCGGGGCTGGCCTGGCTTTCCTGGTCGAAGAAGTAAATTCGCCCACTCGCGACCGGTTGCGGTCCGAGCTGGAGCGCGTTTTTCCGTCGATGCGCTGGTGCGTTTACGATCCGGCCCGGACCGAAGCGCAAAATGTGGCGGCTGAGGCCGCGTTCGGCCCGAACAGCTGGCTGGTCCCGCAATTCGAGCGCGCCGATGTGATCCTGGCTCTGGATGCGGATTTTGTGGATTGCGGAGATGGCGATCTGGCAGCAGCGCGCGGGTTCACCGCCCGGCGTCGCGTCTCCCAGGCCAAAGACGCGATGAACCGCTTGTACGTGGTTGAGAACCGGTTCACCCTGACCGGTTCGATGGCCGATCATCGTTTGCGTTGCCCCGCCAGCCAGATTCCGCGTGTGGCCTATGCTTTGGCCCGCGAAATCGCCACCGCAACCGGGGATGGAAGCCTGAACGGATTGTTAGGCGTGCTGCCGCCCACACCTAACGACAGTCTCGACGGCGAGTGGATCAAGCAAGCCGCGGCTGACCTGGCTTCCAAGGCGGGTTCAAGCCTGGTCATTGCCGGATCGCATCAACCGGTCCCGGTTCAATTGCTGGTTCACGGAATGAATGCGGCACTTAAGAACCTGGGATCCACTCTCCTGGTTCGCGATGTACCCCGCAATCCGCGCACGATCAGTCTGCCTCAACTGGCAAATGAGATGTTGAACGACCGGGTGAAGCAACTTTTCATTCTCGGCGGCGATCCGGTTTACAATGCGTTCCGCGGTTTGGCGCGCGATCCGCAGACGAAACAACCTCTCGACTGGCTGGACTTGCAAAAGCGAGTGCCGGATGTCGTTAGGCTTGGTTACCACGAAGATGCCACTTCGGTGGCCAGTAGCTGGCACCTGCCGATGGCGCACTATCTGGAGAGCTGGGGCGACGCGTTAGCCCGGGACGGCACCTATCTGTCGATCCAGCCCATGATTCTCCCGCTGTTCGGAGGTTTGTCGGAGATTGAGCTCATAAATATGGTGCTCGGGAATCCTCCGGTGGATGGGCCGCAGCTGATTCAGGACACATTTCGCGCCACCCGCCCGCCCGGCGATTTCGCAACCGCCTGGCAGAAATTTGTGCACGACGGGTTTGCCGGTCACGTTCAGGTGCGCGACCACGCTGCCACCGCGGTCGGCGGAGCTGCCGCCGGTCGGGCTCAGCAAACGTGGGTATCGTTGCCGGCGCCCACCGCGAAATCTCCCGAAATTGTGTTCGTGCGCGATTACTCGGTAGACGACGGCCGCTATTATAATAATGGATGGCTCCAGGAGCTGCCGGATCCGGTCACCAAACTGGCATGGGATAACGCCGCATTGATCAGTCCGAATACGGCGGACGAACTCGATGTCAGGACTGGCGATCTGCTCCGGATCGCGGTGACCGAAACCGCTCGCGACCAGAACAATTCCCCGGTCACCCGTGAGCTGGTGATCGCGGCGATGATCGCGCCCGGTCACGCCGACCATTCCGTTACTATTCCACTCGGCTACGGGCGCATGATGCCGGGATTCGACTCGTTACCCTATGCCGGCGGCAATATTGATCGCCAGAAGCCCGGTCTCGAGGAGCAGCGCGGTTTCAACGGATACTTGTTGCGCACAGTTTGGAATCCGCATTTCCTGGTCGCGGACGGCAAAAACATCGAAAATGTTCAGGTTGAAAAAGCGGGTGGAACTTACCCGCTGGCGGTGACCCAGGAGCATTGGAGCATCGAGGGACGCGGGCTGGTTCGCGAAGCCACACTCGATCATTACCGCGAAGAGAACGATTTCGTGAAAAAAATCGCCGGCGACGAAGAATTGCCGCCGAAATTGCCGTCGTTATACGCCCATCCGGCCATGAAGGCGGAGCAGCAATGGGGAATGGCAGTCGATTTGAATGTCTGCACCGGTTGCAGCGCGTGTGTCATTGCCTGTCAGGCTGAGAACAACACCCCGGTTGTCGGTAAACTCCAGGTCGCTCACGGCCGGTCCATGCACTGGCTGCGCATCGATCGTTATTTCGCCAGCGAAAAAGGTTTTGATCAGGATCGCGGTGAGTACCCCGAAAATCCGGAAATGGTTCACGAACCGATGATGTGTCAGCACTGCGAAAACGCGCCCTGCGAGACGGTCTGTCCGGTGAACGCGACCATTCACAGCGAGGACGGGCTTAATGTGATGGCGTACAACCGCTGTGTCGGTACGCGGTATTGCGCGAACAACTGCCCGTTCAAGGTTCGCCGGTTCAATTTCTTCGATTACAACCAGCGGCCGGTCGGCAAGAAAAAGATCGCCGGCAAATTGGGCACTTATCACGAATATCTCGGTCCGTTAACCGAAAAAGGCGCGCCCGATATTATCAAGTTGCAGAAAAACCCGAATGTGACCGTTCGCATGCGCGGGGTGATGGAGAAATGCACTTATTGCGTGCAGCGCATTGAAGAAGCGAAGATTGCCCAACACGTGCGCGTAGGCGCCAGCGGCGGGGATCTGCGTATTCCGCGCGATTCATTCACCAGCGCTTGTGCCCAGGCCTGCCCTAACGAGGCCATTGTGTTCGGCGACATCGCCGATCCCGAAAGCAAGGTTTCGAAGATCAAGGCGCAGGATCGCAATTACCGGTTGCTTCAGTATTTGAACGTGAATACGCGCACCAGTTACCTGGCGCGGATTCGCAATCCCAATCCCAAGATGCCGGATGCGCATTTAATCGGGGTGGCCAGTCCGGTGGAAAAACATCACACCAAAACTGAGGGACACGACTACGAAGACCAACATAACAAAGGGAAACTGAAGCCCACGCCGGATCGAGAACCCAAAGGCGAAGAAAATCCAGCTCACTAAACCATGGATAGCGGCTCAACAGTTCCAGATATCATTCGGGAAGAGGCGTCGACCTCACCCGAACGTCCACTGGCGCGAGTACCGCTGGTGTTAAACCGCCGGAACTTCAGCTGGATCACGGAACGCATCTCCGGCGTGGTCGAGCAAAAGGCGCCCCGCTGGTGGTGGGTGGCCTTCACGCTCACATCGGTAATTGCCGCGATCGGGTTGTTTTGCATCGGCTACCAGATTTCGACCGGAGTTGGCACCTGGGGATTAAATCATCCGGTGGGATGGGCCTGGGACATCACTAATTTCGTGTTCTGGATCGGTATTGGACACGCCGGTACGCTGATTTCCGCCATCTTATATTTGCTGCGACAGAAGTGGCGCACCTCGATTAACCGTGCCGCCGAAGCCATGACGTTGTTCGCGGTTATGTGCGCGGCCATTTTCCCGGGTATCCACGTCGGCCGGGTCTGGATGGCGTGGTTCCTGGCTCCTCTGCCTAACAATTACGGCATCTGGCCTAACTTCCGCAGTCCGCTGATGTGGGACGTGTTCGCGGTCTCGACCTATTTCACCGTGTCCGTGTTATTCTGGTACACCGGCCTGGTTCCGGACCTGGCGACCCTGCGCGACCGAGCCACTTCCAAGATGAGGAAATTCCTGCTCGGCATATTCGCCCTTGGCTGGCGCGGGTCTAACCGGCATTGGCGTCATTATGAAATGGCCTACCTGCTGCTAGCCGGACTTTCCACGCCGCTGGTGCTTTCGGTGCACAGCGTGGTGTCGTTCGACTTCGCTACCTCGGTGCTGCCCACCTGGCACACCACGATCTTCCCGCCTTACTTCGTTGCCGGCGCCATCTTCGGCGGGTTCGCCATGGTGCTCACATTAATGTTGCCGGCGCGGGCAATATTTAAACTGCACGACATCATAACGCCGCAGCACGTCGATAAGATGGCAAAGATCATCCTGCTGACCGGCTCGTTCGTTGGTTACGCCTACGCGATGGAATTTTTCATGGCGTGGTACAGCGGCAACCAGTATGAGCGGTTTGCGTTTTTCAATCGCGTGCTCGGCCCCTACTGGTGGTACTGGTGGGTCGGCATGTTGTTCTGCAACATGCTGGCGCCGCAGTTGTTCTGGTTCAAGTGGTGCCGCCGGAATGTGTTCGTCGTTTACTTCGTGTGCATGTGCGTGAACGCGGGGATGTGGTACGAGCGCTTCATCATCATAGTCGGGGGATTGCACCGCGACTTCCTCCCGTCGTCGTGGGGACTGTTCCACGCCACCTGGGTCGATATCTGGACGTTCATTGGCACGCTGGGGATTTTCACGTCGCTGTTTTTGGTATTCGTTAGGTTTCTCCCCATGATCGCCATGAGCGAAGTCAAAATCGTCGTGCCCGAAGCCGATCCACATCACGTTGACGGGGCCGGACATCATCCGGTCGCCGCCGGAGGAATGGAGCGCACATGAGAACACCGTCCGGACACAAAGTTTACGCCATGGCGGCGGAGTATCCGAGCGCTCCCGCATTGTACGAAGCAGCCAAGATGGTGCGCGATGCGGGCTTCAAACGGTGGGACGTGTTTTCGCCATTTCCAATTCACGGAATGGATGACGCAATGGGACTGGGTAAGTCATGGCTCAGCGCCGTGGTATTAATCGGCGGTATCACGGGATTGCTCACCGCGATGATCCTGCAATTCGGACCATCATGGCTCATTTATCCGTTAGTCGTTCACGGCAAACCTTACACCTGGAGGACAGTGCCGGCATTTTTCCCGATCATGTTCGAGCTCACCGTTCTGTTTTCGGCTTTTGCCGCCTTTTTTGCGTGGCAGCTTATGAACGGGCTGCCGCGCTGGTATCACCCCATGTTTAACTGGTCGCGGTTCAAGCGCGTGTCTAACGACGGATTCTTTCTCGCCATCGAAGCGCGCGATCCGCGATTCACCGAAATAGAGGCCCGCGAGATCCTGGAGCGCAGCGGCGGGCAGCACATCACCATTATTCACGAGGACTAGTTACCTGCTCATATGCTTCGCGGTTTCATTCTCATATCATTGCTGCTGACGATCACCGCGATCGCGTATTTGGGTTTCCGCGGTGAGAAGAGCTCGAAGCCGCCTTTTGAATTGTTTCCCGATATGGTTCGGCAGCCAAAGGTGCGGGCGCAGGCGCCGCTCGATTTTTTTGCCGATCGCCGCGGGAGCCGTGCCCCGGTTGAAGGGACGGTGCCGATTGGATACGAAATGCCACAGCCGCAGACCATGGCCACGCCTGCTGCTGCGGGAGTGCCAAACGCTGAACTGCGCGACCATGTCGCGTTCAGCAAGGGCACCGATTATTACGACACCGGAAAGATGGGCCCTGATCGTTGGGGAACGGGGATGCCGGTAGAAGTGACACCAGCCTTGATGAAACGCGGACAGGAACGTTTCAACGTCACCTGCGCAATGTGTCACGGAGCGACCGGGGCAGGGAACGGCATAACCAAGCAATTCGGCCTGGCCACGGTCGTGACTCTGCTGGACGACCGAATTCGCGGCATGTCGGATGGTGAAATTTTCAACACCATCACCCATGGCAAGAACACGATGATGGCCTACGGCAGCACCATTACCGTTCCGGATCGATGGGCAATCATCGCTTATCTGCGCGCGTTGCAGCGCAGTCAGAATGCGCTGGTCGCTGATGTACCGGCAAACGAACGAGCCGCCCTCGATAAACCGGCGCCGGAGAAAAAATGAGCGATCGACCACACGACTTGCCCGCGCCTGAGGGCGAATATTTCGAGCCTAACCGGTTTGCCGGTTTGTCACTGATTCTGGGAGTGATTGGATTGGCCGGGCTGGTTCTTTGCATCATTGGCGCGGTAGTGCAGCCGGTTCAATTCAGTTATTCGTGGCTGTTTGCCTTTGGCTACTTCTTTACCCTCTGCGCCGGCTGCTTTTTCTGGACGATCGTGCATCACGCCGTCGACGCCGAATGGACGGTAGTGGTGCGGCGGCAGCTGGAAAACATAGCGGCTCTGTTCGTTGTTCTCGCGATCCTGTTTCTTCCCATTTTCTTTCTGCGGAACCATCTCTACGACTGGCTGGTGATTCCGTTAGGCCACAATCACGTGCTGGACGCAAAGCGGCTATACTTGAACTGGGGCTTCTTCGTCGTTCGAGCGCTGTTCTATTTCACGTTCTTCATCATCGCATCGTTGCTGATCCGGCGGCTTTCAGTGAAACAGGATAAGGACGGGAATCCTGCGTTTACTATTTCGATGCGCAAATTGTCGTTCATTAGTCTTCCCCTGTTCGCGTTGTCGTTAACCTTTGCCGCCTGCGACTGGTTCATGAGTCTGCACTACACCTGGTTTTCGACCATGTGGGGCGTCTACATTTTCGCGGGAGCGGCCGGCAGCTCGATGTCATTGCTGGTGCTGGTAATCACGGCACTGCGCAAGGCCGGGTATCTGCGCGAGGTCGTAACCATGGAGCATTACCACATCATGGGGAAATGGATGCTCGCCTTCTCGGTTTTCTGGGCCTACATCGGCTTCAGCCAGTACATGCTGATTTGGTACGCCAACATCCCGGAAGAGACGCAGTATTTTCTGGTCCGAAATACCGGCAGCTGGTGGTACCTGAGCCTGATTCTGGTTTTTGGCCGATTCTTCCTGACATTTGCCATCCTGCTGCTGCGTTCGCCCAAAAAACATCCGCACCAACTGGCACGGATCGCGGCCTGGATCCTCTGCATGCAGCTGCTCGACATTTACGTGATCGTTTTGCCGGCGCTACACGGCACCGGGGTTCATCTCAGCATCTGGGACTTCATCAGTCCCGTCGCGATCGGCTGCACCCTGGCCTTTGTTTATCTTCGAATTGTCGGCCGCGCTTCCCTGTTCCCGGTGCGCGATCCACGTCTGATCGAATCGATCCGCCTCGTTAATTAATTAAAACCATGGCCGACGCTCAAACACTTCGACAGGTCGCGCAGACACGCACGCCATTCTCAACATGGCTAGGGGTGGTTTTGCTGTTCCTGATGTTCGGGTTGATCGTGCTGGCAACGATTGGTCCATCTCGGCGCGGCACCGACTACGAGGAGAAGCGCGCCGCTAATCGCCTGAGCAAGTTGCAGGCGCAGCGCGAGCAGGATCATGCTTCCCTAACGAGTTATGCATGGGTCGATAAGAACAAGGGTACGGTAAGGATTCCAATCGATCGGGCGATTGAGATCACGACAAAGGAGTTGGCGGCGAAGAAGCCGGCTGCGGCCGGGCCGATCGCAACGCCGCCTGCCCAGGCGCCAGTCACCGCGTCGGGTGTGGCCACTCCGCCGGGGGCGGTTGCGCCACCTGCCTCGCCATCACCGTCGTTAACGCCAAAGGGCATGGAAGTCGAAGGGCACGGAAGCAAGGCACAGCCTGCTGCGGCCAGAACTCCTCCGGGCGCGGCGCCGGGAACCCAGCCTGGGGCTGCGGCCTCGCCCGCTGCTTCTCAACCGCCGGCGGCAGTTCCGCCCACCTCGCCGCCACCGCTCGGTACGCCAACGCCGCCAGGATCACCCTTACCCGTTAGGGGCGCTACCCCGGGAGGCCAATGAATTTATGATCCGCGCCTTATTCCTCATTATATATGGACGCTGCTGAAATCCCACTGAAAGCGCCGGAGATGAAGGTCGATACGCCACCGAGCGAGGTGGAGCAGGTCGAGCGCGCGTTGATCGATGCCTCCACCAGGGTGCCGGTGCTGATGTTTTATACCTCAGCGATAGTGTGGTTGCTGATCGGAACGGTGTTGGCAATG
>DATFCK010000502.1:0-2735 GCA_035253185.1 Chthoniobacterales bacterium
CACAACAACAGGCAGGCGCCGATGATCAACGCCGAACGCCAGGTAACCGGGGCCGGCTTCGGTGAGCCGCCTAACCGAGCTATCGCATACATGATGACCCCGGAAATGAAAAAACGCGACCCTGCCATTAAAAATGGCGGAATCGACTGGATGGCGAAGAGAATACCGAGATAGGTGGATCCCCAGATCAAATAGATGGCGGCAAAAGCGAGAATGACGGTGAGGCGTTTTGGCGCCGGCATTCGACGAAGGTAGCGGCGGTTCACCTTCGCACAAAGACGAAGTCGCCGTGGCGACGAACCGGCAGGTCACTGCGCGAGGTGGCGTCGATGTTTCTGGAACGGCGTCTCCAGTCCGCCGAACTAAAGGCAACTCTTACGGCTGGGAAGCCGCTCACTTATTTTTGTCACAACGCGAGCGGCGCCTCCCGGCGCCGAGATCTCTCGCTAGTTCGGCGGACTGGAGACCGCCGCTCCCTGACGTTCGACGTTTGTTTTGTCCCCGGTGGACCGCTACACAAAATCCGGTTTCACCCATTCCACCCGTCGCGGATTGACGTATAGTCCGTCGCACATAGAGGCGCGACCATTCAGCACCAACGGTTTCGACACGTTGGCGAGAAAGAATCCGTAATCTCGGGTCAACGATTCATGCAGCTGGCCTAACCACGACCCGCCCTCGTATTGCGGCATGAAATTCAGTTCAACCAGCAAAAATTTTGTTTTGGCGAGGGTTTTGCCTGCCCCGGCGAGCACCGCCCCCTCAAAGCCCTGAACATCGATCTTGAGAAGAGAAACTTCATTCAGGTCGTCGAGCAGCAAATCGAGCGTCGTTAAGGGGACCTCCGCTTCCGATTCAATCCGCCAATTGCTACCGACCAGGGCCCGCATCTCTTCGCGCGGCCGGAGCAACGAAGCCCCGGTGGTGTCGGCGGTGATCTGTAACCTGGCGGTTCCGCTACGATCTCCGATGGCGACGCGGTGCAACTGGACCCGCGCATCTGAGCCGAATCGTTGTTGCAGAACTGCAAACGCCGCCGGTTCGGGCTCGATCATGATCAGTTTTTCCGGCCGGATACAATCGAGCAGCATGGTCGACCATTGGCCCTGATTGGCGCCCACATCGACGATCCATTTGAGGTGGCCGGCGTAACCGGGCGGGAAAAGGGTGAGACCGCAATGCTCCGCTTCATGAACCAGCCACGCGCTGTTCAACCATTCATCTGGTCGCAGCCGTCTTCCGATGCCGGTTAGGATACGGCGATTCCGCGCCAGATCGATCAGCCCAAACGGAACAAGGAACTTGAGTAGCCGACGAAGCCGCAATGTCGGTGAATGCGGTGTAAAACTACGGCCGGCGGCGGAATAGCATCCGGTAGAGCAACAAAAGAATCATTGCTCCCACCACCGACATGATCCAGCCGGCCAGATAATTCTCGCCCATGAACAGGCGGCCCAGCCAGGTTCCAACAAATGCGCCGGCGATACCGAGAAGGATAGTGATGATGCATCCGCCCGGATCTTTACCGGGCATCAGAAGCTTGGCGATGCCGCCGACCAGAAGCCCGATCACCAAGGTTCCGATAATTGTGTGCTGGCTCAGAAAGTCCATAGGCTGCCGAGTCTGACCGGCCGGCATTCCGGCGTCAATGCTGCAATGGAAACCAGGCGGTTTATCCGCGAATCGAGAATAAACGCGAAGTTCTTTTGTAGCGGCGGTGTATGACCGTCGCAGCATACTGATTCTGGCTGAGGTAGTGCGACGGTCTTGGTGGGCTCGAACACCAATAAGTGCGACGGTCACAGGGCCGCCGCACAATGAGAGGGGCGGTAGTTCGCGACAGGATCAAAGCTGGATCACTTGGGCCGAAAGAATATCTTCACTCGCCTTGATCGCGGCGAGGAGTTCTTCGCCCGGCGGTGTGTCCAGGTTGAGGACGGTCAGAGCCGTACCGCCGGCCTGGTTTCGGCTCAACGACATTGTGGCAATATTCACTCCATGATCGCCTAACAATGTTCCGATCCGTCCCACCAGTCCGGGACGATCCGAATTTTCCAGGACCAAAACCACCCCGTGGGGACGGGCTTCAACCGGCCGGCTGTTGATGCTGATAATTCGTGGCGTGGCGCCGAAAAATGCGCCGCCGACCGAGACCCGGATTCCGTCCGCTATCGCCGACAATTCCAGCATGTCGGTGTAATCGCCGGCTGCGCTCAGTCGCGATTCCGTTACCTTGATCCCAAGACTCTCGGCGAACGCCGGCGCGTTGACTTCGTTGATTTCTATTCCGCCGGCGAGCTGCAGGAACCCTTTCAGCACCGCGCGGGTGATCGTGGTGGTATCAACCTCGTTAACCTTGCCACTATAGTTGATATTGAGTGTTTCGACGCGGCGCGGGGCGATCTGCGACAGGAACCGGCCTAACTTCTCGCCGAAACGCAGATGCGGCCCGATAACCGCCAGCGTCTTGGCGTCAAGGTTAGGCATGTTCACCGCATTGCGAATGGTGCCTTCAAGCAATGCGGCTCGTACCGATTGCGCGATTTCGATACCCACACTCTCCTGCGCTTCGGTCGTGGAAGCCCCGAGATGCGGCGTCAGAACAAGATTGGGCTGTTGGCGAAGCGCGGAATCGGCCGGCAACGGTTCATTCTCAAAAACGTCCAGAGCGGCGACCGCCACCTGACCGGACTCAAGGGCCGCGGCAAGCGCAGTTTCATCGATGAGCCCGCCCC
>DATFCK010000503.1:0-3905 GCA_035253185.1 Chthoniobacterales bacterium
TCCGGGTTGCCATGACCGATCTCAATTTGAGCGCGCGCGCCTACGATCGGATACTGAAAGTGTCGCGTACCATCGCCGATCTCGATTCCGCCGAAGAGATCATGCCGGAACACGTGAGCGAAGCGATTCAATACCGGACGCTGGATCGCACTTTGTGGGTGTAAAGCTATTTAGTGAGTTAACGAATCAATCATTTAACGACTTCGCGATTCACGATTCAACGATTCAACTGCGGGCGATTTACTGATTTAGCGATTAATAATCGCATTGGTCGCACGCGCGGGCTTGCCCAAGGAGCGGCGGTTTCCAGTCCGCCGAACTTTGGCTGATTTATCGGCTGGGAAGCCGCTCACTTTCGGTCGCCCAGAGGTTGGAGCGCCGCCTTGCCGGGCGCCGGACCGGGTTGGTCCGTCGAACTGGAGACCGCCGCTCCTTGAGCCGACGTATTCGTCACGTCGCCAACCCGATGGCTGAATTCTTTGCTATTGTGACGTGATGCCTGGGGGTGAGCGGAAACACACAATTCTGGTTTGTGTGGGGTTGTTTGCGTTGACCTGGCTGGTGTTTGGAAAAACCCTGCGGTTTGAATTTCTGAATTACGACGACCCGGAATACGTCGCCGCCAATCCGGCGATAAACAACGGGCTTAGCCTAACTAGTGTTCGCTGGGCATTTACCAGTGTTCATGGCGGCAACTGGCATCCGTTAACGTCGTTGTCACACATGCTGGACGTGCAGTTGTTCGGATTGAATCCGGCCGGGCATCATTTTGTGAACGTATTGCTGCACAGTATTTCCGCCGTGCTCCTGTTCCTCGCCTTGCGCCGTTTGAGTCCAGCAACCGGTGGGATTTGGCCGGCAGCGTTCGTTAGCGCGATTTTTGCAATTCATCCGTTGCGCCTGGAATCAGTCGCCTGGGTCTCAGAACGCAAAGATGTGCTGAGCGCCGCTCTATTCATGGCCACCCTGTTGTTATACCTGCGTTATGTTGCGCGAAAGTCGTTAGGGAATTATGCCTTGCTGGCGGTGGTATTCGCACTCGGACTCATGGCCAAGCCGATGCTGGTCACGGTGCCGGTGGTATTGCTACTACTCGATTTTTGGCCGCTCGGCCGGACATCGCGGACGGCGTTGCCGCGACTCATACTGGAAAAACTACCGTTGGCGGTTCTGGCTGGAGTATCGAGCGTTGCCACCCTGATCGCGCAAAAAGGTGCGCTGGAATCGTTTCAACAGGCATCGCTGATGTCACGCATTATTAATGCCGCGGTGTCGGCCATGATCTATCTGCGACAGTTCGTTTGGCCGGCCGGCCTCGCCGTTTTTTATCCGTACCCACGCGGTAGTTTATCGGTCGAGGTTATAGTGTTCTGTGTCGCGTTGCTGTCAGGTGTCACGGTGATCGTCACCATATTGCGCAAATCAATTCCGTTCCTATTCATCGGCTGGTGGTGGTATTTGGTGATGCTCGTGCCGGTCCTCGGAATCATTCAAGTGGGTTTGCAGGCACACGCCGACCGGTTCACTTATCTGCCGCAAATCGGCCTAACAATTGGGCTGGCATGGGGAGCAGCCGCCCTCGCTCGAAGGCTTCGCCTGCCGCGGCCGGCGCTGTGGTTGGCATCCAGCCTTATCATCGCGGCATTGGCAATATCGACGAGCGTCCAGGCCGGTTCCTGGCGAAACAGCGAAGCGTTATGGAATCGCGCATTGTCAGTCACCACTGACAATGACGTCGCGCACACAAATTTGTCTGAAGTTTGCCTGAAGAGTGGCCGGCCGGACGGCGCTATTCATCATGCCCGGGCTGCGCTGAGCATATATCCTAACAATGCCCAGGCTGCGAACAATCTGGGAGTGGGTTTATTGCGGACTAACCGGGCGGCGGAGGCTAAGCGATACTTTGAACAAAGTGTGCGATTACGACCGGATGGGGTAAATGCAACCCAATCGTTGGCCTGGATTCTGGCGGCTTCGCCGGACGCAAATCAGCGTGATGGAAAGCGTGCGGTCGAATTAGCCGAACATGCCACCAAACTGACCCGCCGCGGTAACGTAATCGTGCTTCACACCCTGGCGGCAGCATATGCCGCGACCGGTCGATTCAATGACGCGGTGCGAGTCGGTGAAGAAGCGCTAAGCCTGGCCACCGCGCGGGGCGACACTCGTTTGCTACCCGAATTGACGTTCAGTTTGCAACGCTATCGAAGCAGCCAGCCGGTGCGCGATCCGGGGCTCATTCAGCGCCACCCGTAGCACTTTAAACGGCAGTTTTCAGGGGCCGGATCATAAAAAGCGCGCCAACAAACGCGCACCGGGCGGGCCGAATTCGAAGGAACAGTGCACCTAATTTCAGCGGTAAACGGTCGGCTGGAGCTGAACCAATCCGCAAATCTGCTAAAGCTCATGAAAAAAATCCTGTCACTGTGCCTTTGGGTATTTGTACTGGTTTGCGCTGCTGCCGGGCAGGCAGCAGAATCGTCGGCTGACGGCTTGTGGCGGACGGTAGACCGGATTCCCGCCGCAAAGATTTCGCAACGTCACGATATTCAGCCTAACAAGTTCAAGGCTTTCAATGTTGATACGCCGCTGCTGCGTTCGCGTCTGGGACGGGCGCCAAAAGAATTCAACGTCACGCCCGGAGTGGACGGTAAAACGGAAATCACCTTGCCGAAGCCGGACGGCACATTTGCCCAATTTAACATTGAAGAGGTTGCGTTGATGGAGCCGGAGCTGGCGGCCAAATTTCCGGAGATAAAGACTTATCGCGGCCGTGGGGTTACCGACCCGATGGCGACCCTTCAACTGGACGTTAACGACAAAACCCTGCATGCGCAGGTGCTGTCCCCATCCGGTACCTATTACGTCGATCCATATTACCAGCACGATGGCAGCGTTTACATGAGTTATGCCAAGAGCGATCTCACGTTAGGCGATCGACAATTCAAATGCCTGGTGGAGGGCAGGGATCTGAATCCGCGGATAGCAGCGGCAATGGCTGCGGCCAGTCCGGCCAGCGCCGGTCAAACCTTGCGCACCTACCGGCTGGCATGCGCGACTTCGATGCGTTACAGCCAGTATCACGGCGGCAATGTCCCGGTGGTGGCAGATGTTTTGGCGGCACTGGTGACGATGAATAATCGGATCTCCGGCGTATACGAAACCGAGCTGGGAATTCGCCTGATCCTGGTCGGGAATAACGACCTGATAATCGCCAGCGCGACCAATCCAACTCCCTACACCGACACGCCCGGAGACATCGGGACAAATCCGCCCTACATCGATTCCAAGATCGGTGAAGATAACTACGATATCGGTCACGTGGTTACGGTTGGAAGCGGAGGCGTCGCCGGTCTTGGCGTGGTTTGTCTCGGGTTCAACATTCTTTCCGGCGGAAGCGACAAAGCGGCCGGCACCACCGGCATTGATCCGCCAGTGGGGGACGGTTTCTGGATCGATTATGTCGCCCACGAAATGGGTCACCAGTTCGGGGGTAACCATACCTTCAATGGTGATGGGACTAACTGCGGGGACGTAAACCAGAATCCAAGTACTGCCTACGAACCCGGCAGCGGTTCGACCATTCAGGCTTATGCCGGTATTTGCGGAGCGGCTAACAATCTTCAACCGCACAGCGATGCCTACTGGCATTTCATCAGCCTTGAAGAAATGTTCGCTTACAGCACTGCGGGCGATGGCGGCACCTGTCCCGTTCAAACGCCGACCGGGAATAATCCTCCCAGCGTCAGCGCCGGTGCCGATTACAAAATTCCGGCCCGAACGCCATTCGCCCTAACCGCGATTAACGGTTTCGATCCCGATGGTGATCCCCTTACCTATTGCTGGGAAGAAGCGGATTTGGGCCCGCAAAAGGCGGGGACCGCGCCGGATAACGGACAAAGCGC
>DATFCK010000504.1:0-3685 GCA_035253185.1 Chthoniobacterales bacterium
GTCTGAAACGCGAAGAAGAGGTGCCGGCAGAACACTCGATCACGCCGCAAACCGGAAGGCGGATGGATCGGATGATTATTGCGGTGCTGGTGCTCGCACTCGCCTATTTCGCGGCCGACAAGTTTGTGCTGAATCCGCGTCGCCAGAAGTTCGCGCCGGAAATATCGGCGACGTCGAAATCTGCGACTAACGAAAATTCTGTCGCCGTGCTCGCATTCGCCAATCTGAGCGACGACAAGGGAAGCGAATATTTTTCAGATGGCATTAGTGAAGAGTTGCTGACTGTGCTGCAAAAAATTCCGGGTCTGCGGGTCGCGGCCCGGACTTCGGCATTTTCGTTCAAGGGCAAGAACGCGACCGCGCAGGAAATCGGGCAGAAACTCGGGGTGATGCACCTGGTTGAGGGCAGCGTGCGCAAGGCGGGCGACGTCGTGCGCATTGCGGCTCGCCTCACTCAGGCAAACACGGGCGAAGAGCAATGGTCGGAAAATTATACGCGCGATCTCAAGGACGTGTTCGCCGTCCAAACTGAGATTGCCCAGACGATTGTTGAGCAGTTAAGACGTCAACTGACCGGCGGCGCGGCAAATCCGGAAGTTAAAGCGGCAATTCAATCGCAGGTGCAGGCGGCAGAAAAAGGCGGAACGAAAAACGTCGAAGCGCACGAAGCTTATTTGCGGGGCCGGTTTTTTCTCAATCGCCACTCGGAGAAGGAGACAGATCAAGCGCTGGTTGCTTTTCAACGGGCGGTGCAGTTGGATTCGAAGTTCCCCCTGGCCTGGGCGGGGCTGGCCCAGACGCACGTGTGGAGTTGCAACTATGGCTCGGAAGGAGGCCGGCAGGGTTTCAACGATCACCTCGCCGCTGCGCGTGATGCGGTGGAGCGAGCCCTCGCGCTCGAGCCGGATTTGCCTGAGGCATTGTTTCCGCGCTCGATGATCGAAACTAACTTCGATTACAATTGGAAGGGTGCGGCGGAGACATTGCGCAAGGCTCTTGTTCTGGCGCCGCAAGATCCCGCACTTCTGATGGAGGCGGGGAATCTTGCAAACGCGCGCGGCGAAAAGACACAGGCGTTTGAATTTGTGCGGCGTGCTGTCGCGTTAGACCCGGTGAATGCTCAAGCCCGGGGCTTTCTCGCGGCCGCTCTGTCAATTTTAGGCCGGCAGGAGGAAGCGCGCGCCGAGTACCGGAGAGTGATTGAGTTGAATCCATCGGCACCGTATTCCCACGCCGGCGTCGGGGTGACTTATCTGCTGGAAGGTAAATTTGAGGAAGCGGCGATGGCTGCGCAGCAGGATGCAGCCGAGTGGGCGCGACTTCTCATCGTGAGTTGCGCTCGCTGGTCGCAAAAGCGAATTCCTGAGTCGGACGCGGCCCTGACGGAATTGATCGCAAAATTTGGCGAGGTGGCTGCCTATCAGGTTGCTGAGGCTTACGGATATCGGAATGACAAGGATGCTGCGTTTGAATGGCTGGAGCGCGCGCGGCGGCAGCGCGATGCCGGTCTGCCCAGTTTGCGCCCGGATACCCTGCTCAGGAATCTTCACGGTGATCCGCGGTGGGACGCGCTTCTGCGAGTGATGGGTCTGGCTGACGACCAGTTGCAGTGAACAACTCGGATTTCTTTTTTGGCTGAGGGTCGCCCGGCTTTATCAATGGACCGCGAAATTTAAGAGACCGACCGCTTCCAGATGAACGACTTCTTCTCCGAGCTAAAGCGCCGCAACGTTTACAAGGTCGCGATTACCTATGCGGTCGTTAGCTGGCTAATTGTTCAAGCGGCTTCTCTCTTGTTCGTTACTTTTGAAGCTCCGCCCTGGGTGATGAAGGTATTTGTGGTCGCGGTCGCCCTTGGATTTCCAATTGCGGTCATGCTGGCCTGGGCTTTCGAACTAACGTCTCAAGGCATAAAACGCACCGAAGACGTTGAGGTACGCTTACAACCTCGGCATAAATCTCACGCCTGGATTTATATCGTTATCGTAGGCGCCGCGATCTCGATTGGACTGTTTTTCATCGGTCGTTATACCGCGGGAAACTCTGCGGCACGTTCTCCAGGTGCCAGCTCGGCTCCCCCTGAGGCAGATGCGACGTCGATTCCGCACAAATCAATCGCGGTGCTGCCGTTCGAAAACCTGAGCGAGGACAAGAGCAATGCTTTTTTCGCCGAAGGCGTGCAGGACGAAATCCTGACCCGCCTGTCGAAGATTGCCGATCTGAAAGTTATCTCGCGCACATCGACGCAGAAGTACAAAAGCGCGCCCGACAACCTGCGCGAAATCGCGAAGCAGCTCGGCGTCATGCACGTAGTCGAAGGCAGCGTGCAGAAGGCGGCCGATCAGGTGCGCGTCAACGTGCAGTTAATCAACGCCATGACCGACGCCCATCTCTGGGCCGATACCTACGATCGCAAACTAACCGACATCTTCGCGGTTGAGACCGAGATCGCGAAAACAGTTGCCGACATGTTACAGGCAAAACTGAGCGGCACCGAAAAAATGATGATGGCCAAACGGCCGACCGAGAATCCGGAAGCTTACGAACTTTATCTCCAGGGTCGCTTCTTCTGGAACAAGCGCACGGCCGCGGATCTGCGCAAAGCCATCGACCACTTTAACCAGGCGATTGCGAAGGATCCCAACTTTGCCCTCGCCCATGCGGGTCTGGCCCAATCATGGTCGATCCTTTCCGCCTATAATGGCGGCTCGCCGATGGAGACATCTCCCCCGGCGGAAGCGGCCGCCAGAAAAGCGCTGGCGCTGGATAACAGTTTATCGGAGGCCGTGGCCGTTCTCGCATCCTACAAGGCGATGTATGAGTACGATTTCCCCGGCGCGCTGATGGAATACGAAAAAGCCTTGCAACTAAATCCTAACGACGCCACGACGCATCATTGGGTGGCTACAGACGTTTTTGCCATCACCGGACAACACGACCGGGAACTGGCGGAAATGAAGCGCGCGCTTGAGCTTGATCCCCTGTCGCTCGTCCTTCAGACCAATCTTGGCAACGCTTATATACATAGCGGGCGTTTGGATGAAGCGACCCAGCACTTTCGCAAAGCGATCGCGCTGGATGCGAATTTTTACTTTGCCCAATGGAGTTACGGACTGGCTTTGGAGCTTCAGGGGAAAATTCCCGAAGCCATCGCGCAGTTCGAAAAGGCGGCCACCCTCACTGACGACCCCATTGTTCTGGGAATGCTGGGGCACATCTACGGCGTCACCGGACGCACGGATGAGGCGCGCGCGATTCTGGAACGCCTGCGAGAATCACGGAAACAACGGTGGATATCCGCCTACCCGATTGCGCTGGTCGCTCTCGGATTAGGTGACCACGCTGAGGCGCTCAATTGGCTCGAGCAGGCCTATCAGGATCACGACGGCAATGGCATCGGCCCTATACGCATCGATCGATTGCTTAAACCTTTGCACGGCAATGCGCGATTCGAAGCGCTCGCGGAAAAAATTGTTCCCGCACGAGAATTCAGACAAGACGTTAGTCAAAAATGAGCGTGGGTGAACAACGCAAACTGGCCGCAATCATGTTTACCGACATGGTGGGCTATAGCGCGCTGAGCCAGCGCGACGAAAAGCTTGCCCGGGAACTACTGGAAGAACATCGCAAGTTGCTTCGGGAAATCTTCCCGCGGTTTAACGGAACTGAAATAAAAACCATTGGT
>DATFCK010000505.1:0-8226 GCA_035253185.1 Chthoniobacterales bacterium
TACTCAATCGCAGGCGTCTGTTTAAGATTCCACCGATTTCCAGTTTTCCGTGGTGATTGGGCTTGGGGTTTTGGTGCTTAGAGAAGGCCCCGCTTCCTAAAATCGCCGATGTTGCCGCCCGACGATCGCTCAATCATATCAATCGTGAATTTGAGCAAACAAACTTCCCAGGCGTCGTCCACGCCCTGAATTACTGCGCTTAACGGTTCGTTTGACGATTCCACCCGATTTCGGGTGCGACTGATGACTGCGTCCATCGAGTCGCGAACCGTTTCCTCCCTGACGTCGGTTTTGCGAAACTGAAATCCGTAACGCAATACCGCAATGTTACGCAGGCTTTCCTGGAGCTGTTCGGCATACCGTTGCGCTTTATCGCCGAAGCCCTCCAGCAGCAGACGACGAAAATGGTCCGGGGTCAGGATCTGCGGACGTTCAGCGTGAATTTTTCCGTTACGCACCCGGACCTGATCCACCCGGTCCATCAACTCAGAGATCAGATAAAACGTGAAACTGGTGCTGCCGAAGGTGTCGATGCGGCCTTCCGGGGCAACGATCACCTGCGTGTTCTCGATCGCGTAATCAAAATCATCCCGTTTCACTTACGAAAGATAGATCGGGTGATGCGCTATTACAATTCGGCCGACCTCACTTTGCTCTACCCATTTTCCTCTGTGCCGGAGGCACATAAGAAATTAGCCGCTGGCTTCAGCCACCGGAATTTCGGTGAATATTTACGTCCGCCCTGGAGGCGCGGCAGAAACCTTATCAACCGCGTGACGTTGGCTAACGAAAGTTTCCTCCGCCCCTCCCAGGGCGGGTTGGGATTTATTGGGTCTTTTCCGGTGGTTTGCGCCACCGGCTGATTTCCAGTGTGCCTCCGGCACGCGAAGATGTCGCGATAATGCATTGCCAGGCCGGTTTTCAAACCGGCGCGTCGCAGATTGCTTCCTCCAGTACCTCTCGCCGGCGATCGGCGCGAAGCCGGGTAATTGCCTCGACCGTAAACATGATGAGCGCGATCCAGATCAGGCTGAACGTGATCAAATGGGCGCGGCTGAACGGTTCATGATAAACGAACACGCCCAGCAGAAACGAAACGGTGGGTGACAAATATTGAAGGAAACCAACCGTGGTTAGGCGCAGATGCCGCGTCGCGTGCCCGAACCAGACAAGGGGGACTGCGGTCACTATGCCGGTGGTAAGGAGAAGAAACGTTAGCCATGCCCCGCCATGTCCAAATGCCAGCTGACCCCGGGCTTGCAGCGTCAGCAGATAAAGGATGGCGATCGGCGTCAACAGCACGGTCTCGAAGAAAAGACCAGGAATGGCGGCTGTGCCCGACTTCTTCCGGAGCAGGCCATACACTCCAAATGAGACACACAACAGCAGCGCGATCCACGGAAAGTGGCCGTACCCAAACGTGAGGTTCAGGACACCGCCAAGCGCCAGCAGCACCGACAAAATCTGTAAGCGGGTGAGACGTTCGCCCAAAAACAGGGCACCAAATAACACGTTCACGAGGGGAGTCATGAAATAGCCAAGGCTCGTCTCGATGATGCGGCCGATTAGCACCGCCCAAATGAAGAGAAACCAATTGATTGAAATGGTGCATCCGCTGGCAATGCAGTAGGCCAGGGTGCGAGTAGAACGCGCGTTTGACCGGACTTCCGGCCAGCGTCGTTGCCACGTTAACAAACCGGTTAGGAAGGCAAACGTCCAAACATAGCGATGCGCCAGAATCTCGGTCGCGGGCACAGCGCGCAACATCTTCCAGTAGCCAGGGATCAAACCCCAGGTCAGAAACGCTGCTATGCCGGCCACGACCGCTACCGTCTCGTGGGATCTGGATTTCGGATCTCGATGAGCCATCGGCTAGACGACTCCTATTTCATGGTTCGGCGCCCTCAGCAACCGGTGACACGTTCGCGGGCATAGCTGAAGTAAGTTGAAAGCGGTGCGGGGACGCACCGCACTCCAAAGCACTTCGTGCAAAATGTGTTTGGGCAGTTCCCGTTTCGCGACAGCTTTGGAGTGCGACGCGTCCTCGCGTCGCTTTGGGACCGAAGGGGCACGGCTTTCAACGCTCAACGTTCAACGTTCAACGTCCAATGGAAGAGCATTGAAGCATGGTTATCTTAGTGTATCACCTCAATGCGGAAGTTTTTTGCCGAGCTAAAGCGACGGAAGGTTTATCGCGTAGCCATTTCTTACGCGGTCATCGCCTGGCTCCTGATCCAAATCGATACCCAGGTCTTTCCGTTTTTCACGCCTACCTGGGTAGTAAAATTAATTATCGTGCTGGTGGTGCTCGGGTTTCCGGTCGCGCTGGTGCTCTCGTGGATTTTCGATTTCACGATGGAAGGAATCAAACGGACCAGTGATCAGCCTGCTTTCGAACCATTGTCCATTCCCGACAAGAGCATCGCCGTTCTCCCGTTTGAAAATCTCAGTGACGATCAGCAGAACACTTATCTGGCGGATGGGATCCAGGACGACATTTTGTCTAATCTTGCCAAAATTGCCGACCTGAAAGTGATCAGCCGCACTTCAGTGCGGCAATATCGGGGGGTCGAACGTAACCTGCGCGACATCGGAGCCGCTTTGGGTGTGGCTCACATCCTGGAAGGCACCGTTCGACGAATTGGGAACCGGTTGCGCGTTAACGCCCAGTTGATCAACGCCCGCACCGATGCCCACATCTGGGCTGAGACATTCGATCGCGAGATTACCGACTTGTTCGTGTTGCAAAGCGATCTGGCCGAGCAAATCGCCAATCAACTCCGGGCCAATCTTTCGCCGGAAGAGAAAGCGAGCATGCAAATTCATCCGACGGCGGATCTGGATGCCTACGACCTTTATCTTCGGGCTCGGGATTTGTTTCGGTGGAGCGGCTCAGGCGATCCGAAAGAGAATGGCGAGAAAGCGCTTCGTTTGCTGGAGGAAGCGCTGGCCCGCGATCCGAAGTTCGCTCTCGCTCATGCGCTCGCCTCACGTTTTCATGGCGAACTTTACTGGTTCGGATACGAACGCACCCGGGAACGTCTGGCCAGAGCGAGAGTTGAAGCGGAAACCGCATTGAAATTGCGGCCCGAGCTGGGCGATGCCCGGCTGGCCATGGCCTACTATTATTACTTTGGCGGAAGACATTATGACCTGGCGCTGAGAGAATTCGAGATCGCCCGCCAGGCTACGCCTAACGACGCTGAAATTTGGGACGGAATTGGCGCAGTGGAGCGGCGCCGCGGTCGATGGGACCAGGCCATCGCCTACTTCGAACGGGCGTGGCAGCTGGACCCCCGGAACCCCTCTGTGATTTGGAACCTGGGGGAAACTTACGCCAGTATGCGACGCTACCAGGAGGCGGAGCGGCTGTTTATTGCCGGGTTTAAGGCCAATGCCAATGCGCATCTTTTCCCGCTGATCCTCGCGGCCAATGAACTGAAGAAGACTGGAAGCGTAGACGCTCTGGACAACGCCCTCAAAATGGTACCGCGTGACTTCAATCCGGGCGGCGCGGTAACGACCGTGGCAGTGCGTATCGCGTTGATGCAGCGCGACCCCGAAAAGGCGGCAAAAATCCTGGCCGCTTCTGGCCTGGAGGAGCTGAACGACGGAGGAATAGGCGGGATGGCGACCATGCTGGATGGCTACACTTTTCCCAGAACATGGTATGACGGCTGGATTGCCCGACTACGTGGCGATAACGCCGGGGCGAAAAAGGCGTTTGAGCAAGCCCGGATGTCGGTGGAAGACGATGCCCGCGTCTGCTCTTGCGATGAAAAACCTCAGTCTCTGCTTGGGTTGATTGATGCCGCGCTCGGCCGGAACGAAGACGCGATTGTTGAAGCGCGACGGGCCACCGAAATACTACCGATTGAGAAAGATGCGTACGACGGGCCGATCCTGGCCACTAATCTGGCCGTCGTCTACGCCCAGACCGGCAAGATCGATGAAGCCGTTAGTCTGCTGGAAAAACTGGTTCGGCTGCCTAACGGTCCCACGGCTGGTCTGCTCAAAGCCGAACCGGAATGGGATCCATTGCGGAGCGACCGGCGGTTTCAGGCGCTCATCGACAGCGACGCGCGGGCCGGTCAATCAGGCGGAAGTAAGGAATCTTCCCCGCAATGATGAGGAATGACGGTTGACCAATGCTAACGTCTTCGCAATCGTTAGGGAGAAGCGCCGGCGGCAGCGGTGGGACTTGGACTGTCCTTGTTAAACAGCACCAGCCACTCGCCGTAGCCCTGTTCCTCCATCTTTTCCAACGGGATAAATTTCATCGCCGCTGAATTGGGAACGTACCGTTCCCCGGTCGGGGGCGGTCCGTCATGGAACAATAAACCGAGATGCGAATCGCTTCGTGCCGTGCGCAGCTCGATGCGCTCGAGATCTGGACGTGACGTGTCCTTTTTCTGAATAATCTTGGCCGAAGGAAGCGGTTTGGTGAAGTTGGGGCGACCGTTCTTGGCGTCGAATTTGTCAAGCGAACTGAACAACGGGTCGCCGGTAATGATGTCTACATAGATGCCCGGTTTGTCGTTATCCCAGTAATCATTCTGGAACGCCGGCTCGATCGCGCCCTCGCGAGTGACACGATATTGTTCTTCCTTTAGCTTCGACCGTAACTCAGCGTCCGTCGGTATCGGCTTATTGAAATCGTACGGGTCACTCTTTTTGTGTTTCGCCTTGTAAGTGGCGACGTAGTAAATCCCGGAGCCGATCAGGATCACCGCCACTAAACCCAGACAAACGCTCCAATAGGAAGTGTCTTCACCTGTGATTCGGCCGCCGCCATTCATTACGCTGGATCTCCTTTCAGACCCAGTCTGACGGAAACTTTTCCGTCACGCCAGTACCTTTATCGCGCCCGGATCCGAGCTATTTTTTGCCGTCTCCGCCGGCTTTATCGCTGTTTGCGAACAGTGGCAGGTACTCGCCGTAGCCTTCTTCTTGTAATTTCTCTACCGGCACAAATCTCAATGCTGCCGAGTTAATGCAATAACGCAGGCCATCCGGCCCGGGACCGTCGTCAAACACGTGGCCCAGGTGCGAGCCGCTCTTGCTGGAACGAACCTCGGTCCGCCGCATCCCATGGGATTCGTCGGATTTTTCGGCCACGTTGCCTTGGGCGATCGGTTTGGTGAAGCTGGGCCAGCCCGAACCGCTGTCGAACTTGTCCATCGACGTGAAAAGCGGTTCACCACTAACGACATCCACGTACAGCCCGGCGCGATGATTATCCCAATACGCATTCTGGAACGGCGGCTCCGTGCCGCATTGCTGGGTAACGTAATACTGCTGCTGGGTAAGCTTCTGGCGCAGTTCGGATTCGGATGGTTTGGTCGATTCGGACAGTTTGGTCGACGATGTATCGCTCGGTGTTGATCTGTTCATGACGGTGGTGGTTTGGGGTGTGGCCGGTTCTTCCTGTTTTTGGGCGCGGGCGCGATTAAGAAAAACCGTGAGGATAACGAGCGCGATGAATACGATCGCGCAGAAAATCAGCATGGCCCGGTTGGAGGGTGGGGGGCGCTTGGGAAGCTCGATCATAAGCAAGAAATTACGCTCGTTTGACCCGGCCCCAAGCCGGGATGTTCATTAAATCGAGAGCCGAAAACGTCGGTTCTGGGAGGAGTTCCATGGACACCGGCATTGGGGGGGCGGCCAGATAAGACGTGGCTCCCCGGGGTCCCAGCGGCGACGCCTTTTCCTGAGATGAGATCTCCAGCTTGGCGAACCCTGTCTCACCGAGCTTAAGGCCGGCGCTAATGAGGCCGGAGTTACCGGACCGTCACGGTGGGGAAAGGACTGACTCGCCAAATAAAACCGGCTCGAAACGTTGCGGTTTGAAAGAGTGGGTTTGAGACCTTCCCTGGAGGTGGGTGCTTGGGTTTTGGTGCTTTCTTCAATCCTCCCGTCCCGCTTCGGGTACGCGAATGTACCGGCTGAACAGTACCAACCCGAGTGGCGCTACTGAGGCAGCGAGGGCGAAAATTAGCCACATGATGTTGGAGCGTCGCGGACCTTCCGCTGGACAAAATGCCGCCAGAATCCAACCCGCGGTGCCGATCAACAGTTTGCCGATCAGGAACGGAATGTAGGCGAGCGCGCCGTATGAAGCTTCCTGGCCTTTGGGGGCGATTGCGGCCGCGTATTCGTAAACCCGCGGGGAATAAAATGCTTCCCCTACTGAAAACACGATCAGGTACAGCGCGGTCATGATGTAATACGGGTGGATCGAACCCGTTAGGCCAAGGTAACTATGACCTAACCACTGGCCGAAACCGCTTTCCGCCGCGGGAACAAACCACGGGGGCGGCAATGCCATGATAAACACTCCGGCCGCGCAGATGGCGCCGCCCAGGATCACCATTCTATAGGCGGAAAAGCGCTGGGTGAGCGCTCCCACAACCGGCACCAGTGGAATGATAATCCAGGCATTGATGTTGGCGAGCTTCCCCACCGGCGCGCGGGGCGCGATTTCACGATCGGCAAACTTCGGAAACACGTAATCCATTTGCAGAAAAATTGCCTTCAGGAACCCAATCAGGAGAAAGAACACGAGAACGCGCGCGAAAGCCGACTGGCCGAGCAACCGGCGAAAGAGCTGCACCGTTTCGACGGCACTGTTCCGCGCGGTCTGCGCGATGCCGGCGAACAGTGACCCCGACCTCTTGAGCACCCGCTCGTCTTCGCCCCGACGCAGAAAGTAAATTGCCGGAAAGATGACGATCTCAATGGCCAGGCTAACCATGAAGAGTTGCTGGTGAGTCGTTGGCTCAAATCCCAAGAACGTGAACCGGGTATCAGAACGCCGGACGAAATCAAACAGGTAACCGGCGGCCAGGTAACCGACGTTCATCACCATGTAGATCACCGAGAACGACATCGAACGTTGCGCGGTGGTGGAATAACGACGGGTGGCTGCGAGTAAAACCGGGGTGCCAAGCGCCTCGCCGACCGCCAGCGGCAGGACGCCACAAGCCAGGGCGAGCCAGGGAATGGTGGTTACCACCATGATTGCGCGGGCGAACGTGCAAATCGCCACCCCGAGATAAAACGTGCGTTTCAGGCCAATCGCATCAGTCAGGGAGCCGGCCAGCAAAGTGAAAACCGTCATGGCCGGCGCCCAGCCCCAACCTACGATTGCGCCCGCAACTTGATCGCTGAAACCGAGATCTCTCGACAGCCACAGAACCATCGTCTTGTTGGTGACCGAGTAGGCGACGTAGATCAGGAACTTGAGCAGGAAGGTGAGCCACAACTCCCGGCGCGCGCCAAACAGCACCGTGAACTTGGAGATGAAACCGCCAACGCCTTTGGGCGTGGGCGGAGCCTTTTCTTCTCCTGGCACGAGTTTGTTAGTTGGCTCGCTCACGCGTGTTTCGGGGATTGTAGGCGGGAGGCGTCAGACAGCAAAATGTCAGCTCAGCCAGAAATTTTTCCACTACATCGGGCGCAACACCCAAAGTTAGCCATGTCATCCCGACCGAAGTGGAGGGATCTGGCATGCTCGCGCCGAACATCCTGACAAACAGATCCTCCATTTCGGGTTTAGACGTGGTACAAGATCATTCTTCTTATCGCGCCTCCAGTTTTTAAGCTGCTTCTCCCGCGCGATTGCATCGCGGACGTCGGCATACTTCTCGTAATAGGCTAACCGATCGAGATTGTAGCGTTAGCAAACGAATTCTTTTCGGTAATCCAACACCACCGCATGCGGTTTTGCAGATCGTTACTGACGCAATGTAGAGCACCGTCCTGCCTTTGTTGGTCCGCATGTATACGTAGTACGTCATGCGTGTCTATGTGAGATCCCTCCACTTCGGTCGGGATGACAAGCCTTTTTGATCCTGACCCGTGCCGGGGAGGCATGATGCGGCGCGGCTTTGCGGTGCACAACAGAAGAGCCAGCGAATCGCTGATTACATTCCTCGAAGCTCCCGAATGGCTTCCGCGTAATTTTAGCTTGTCGCCCGTCATCCCTATCACTCGGAGCGTGTCATCCCGACCGAAGTGGAGGGATCTCGCAAATGCGAATGCGTCACGCTAGTAGGCGAGATCCCTCGACTGCGCTCGGGATGACACGATTGGGGCCTTTGTCCAATGTTGCAATGACTGCCGGCTTCGATGGTTACAACAAATTGTCGATAAAATCCCGCGAATCGAACGGCGCGAAATCGTCGAGCTGTTCTCCGGTGCCCACAAATCGAGTCGGAATCTTCA
>DATFCK010000506.1:0-3440 GCA_035253185.1 Chthoniobacterales bacterium
CTCCTCCCTGCGTCCCGGCTTTCCTGAGCAACCTTGTGAATTGCTTCCCTAATCCCCAAAATTCTGCGAAATCTGCGGACATCCATGCACATCCCATCGCTGATTGAAAAAAAACGCGACGGTCATGAGCTAACCGCGGACGAAATCGGAGCGCTCATTTCCGATTTTACGGCTGGCAAAATCCCGGATTATCAGATGAGCGCTTGGGCGATGGCGGTGTTCTTCCGGGGAATGAGCGCGGAAGAGACGCGGCATCTTACTCACGCCATGATGAACAGCGGCCGGACCTTGCAATATCCCAAAGATTCGCCACCGAAAATCGACAAACACTCCACCGGCGGCATCGGCGACAAAACATCGATCGTCCTGGCGCCATTGCTCGCCTGCGACGACGTCTGGGTCCCGATGATTTCCGGTCGCGGATTGGGAATTACCGGAGGTACCCTGGATAAACTCGAGAGCATCACCGGCTTCAATGTGAATCTTGATGAAGACCGCGCGATCAAGCAGCTGGAGGCGATCCGTTTGTTCATGATCGGCCAAACGGCGGATATCTGTCCGGCCGACAAAAAGCTTTACGCCTTGCGCGATGTTACCGGCACCGTTCCATCGCAAGCCCTGATCGTGGCCAGCATCATGAGCAAAAAGCTGGCGGAAAACCTGGATCGGCTGGTTCTCGACGTTAAATACGGCACCGGCGCGTTCATGAAAACGGAGGCCGACGCCGAACAGCTCGCCCAATCGATGACCGCAGTCGGAGAGATGATGGGTGTGAAAATGTCGCATCTCCTCACCCCGATGGACGAACCGTTAGGCTACGCGATCGGCAACGCCTTGGAAATTGCGGAGTGCGTCGATACCCTGCAGGGGCACGGGCCCAAGGACCTGGTCAAACTGGTGCTCGACCTGGCGGCGAAAGTCTCGGATACACCGCGAGACCAACTGGCCAAACGGCTCGAGGACGGCAGCGCCTGGACAAAACTGGTCGCGTTAGTCTACGCCCAGGATGGCGACGCGACGACACTGGAAATCATGAGAGAAATACACGCTGCGCCGGTGGTCCAACCCATTCCATCGAAATCGGAAGGCACCCTGAAGAAGATGGACGCGGAAGCAATCGGACGCGCCTCTCTCCTGCTCGGGGCCGGCCGGCAAAAAAGCGATGACGCCATCGATTTCGCGGTTGGAATTTCGTCATTGAAGAAAGTCGGTGAAGCGGTGGCCAAGGACGAGCCATTGATGTTCGCGCACGCCCGAAGCGAGAGTTCACTCGATCAGGTGCGCGGAATGTTGCAGGACGCCGCAGTGATCGAATGATTTCAACTCCGCCGTCTGCAACGCTCGATCGCAAAAATGAAAAGGTGAACGCGCGCCAGTCTGGGGAGCGCACGCTTGTAGCGTGTGGGCGACGGCATTCTGCCGTCGCGAACTTCATCAGCGTGCCGCAATCTCACGCCGTAATGATTTCGTTAGTCCTGAGTTTGATGATCACTGGCATCCGAGCCGATGGCCAGGCGACGACCACAGGCCCGGTTGTTTCTCCAACTCAATCGGAAAACGAGCCGGCCCAAAAATCCGCCATCGGCCACCTAATCCCGTGGCTGCTCAGCGAGCAAAGCGAACTGCGCGGCATCGCTTTTAGTGAAGTAATTTCCAGTGCCACCGGCAAGCGCGTTCTTCCGATCGATCCAAAGAACGAGACCGATGCGAAAATCGTTAGGCAAATCAGCAGCGCGCTCGACCAGACATTAAAGCAATTGAATTCACCGGAAAGCCGGGTTCAAAAAGCCGAGCGCATCAACGAAGTCAGCAGCCAGGTGGAAGAGACCTTGCGCGAACTTCTAAACGCGAACCCGGATCTGAAGTGTGAGTACCCGCGCACTGCTGAAGACAAGGTTCAGCGATCCGGTTATCCCGACCTCCGAATCGTGGACACTGCGACAAAACGCGTGTTTTACCTGGACCCAAAGCTTTACGCGACCGGCAGCCGCGACAGCAGTTTTCGGACGTTTTATTTCGAACCCAAGGTGGCGACCAATAAAATTCGCGACGACGCGGTGCATCTGGTGGCCGGGCTGGAACACGATTTACGCAGCGGCGGTCATTGGCAGTTCACCCGCTGGGATCTGGTCGATCTCTCGCGGTTTCAAGTGAAACTGAAGGCCGAATTTCAAGGTAGTAATCGCGATATGTACCGGCCGGAAGCGATCGTGGCCACCAGCGAAAAGCGCCACGACTAGCGGCTGACTGGCACAGCGCAATGGTGGATCGGCCGCTCCGCGGGCGATGTTAAAAGATTAGCAGCGCAGCTGCTCATTATGAGCGCCTTCGGCGCACCACAGCATCATCGCCCGGCGGAGCGGCCGATCCACCTTGAGCCGTCACCATGTGTTAGTCACACTGCGGTATTATGATTTATCGCGGCTTCCAGTCTAAGCTGCATCACGAAATACCACATTGGGTGGATGAAGGTGCCTTGTTTCACATTCGCATTCGTCTCAACCTAACGAAACAGCAGCGCACATTAACAGATCCCTCCCTTGCAAATAAGCTTCTCGAGTCAGCGGACTTCTACGAAACGCAACAGAGATGGCAGATCGCTTTATTCTTACTTATGCCTGATCACGTTCACGCGTTGCTCTCATTTGGGCGAGACAAAGCAATGAGTGTCACGGTCGGCGACTGGAAACATTTTCACAGCCACACGAATCATGTCATCTGGCAGGAAGGCTACTTCGACCATCGATTACGGGACGACAGACGGGGTGCGCAATTGTTGGAGAAAATCAGTTACATTCGGAATAACCCCGTCGCTGCTGGTCTTTGCAGAAAAGGTGGGGGCTGGCCCTGGGTGATCGACCGCTCCGAACGCGTCTTAGTGGAATGAATAGGCCACATCGGCTGCTGAAACCAAGTTGCCTATCTGGGCGCCAGACGCGATCATTATAACTCCCATGCTGGCTGAGGCTAAACCCGAACAAAAGCTTGAATTCGATACTATCGAGGACGTGCTGAGCGATGTCGCCCACGGCAAAATCGTGATCGTTACCGATGACGCCGACCGGGAGAACGAAGGCGATCTGGTTATTGCCGCTGAAAAGGTCACGCCCGACGCGGTCAATTTCATGGCCAAGTACGGCCGCGGCCTGATCTGCGTGCCGATTTCGAACGAACGCGCCGAGCAGCTCGGTCTTCAGCGCATGGTCGCGCAAAATCGCGAGCTTTATAAAACGGATTTCACCGTTTCAGTCGACGCCGCCCGGGGTGTAACCACCGGCATCAGCGCCTACGATCGGGCGACAACGATCCTGGCCATCGCCAATCCCAAATCGTCTCCCGAAGATCTGGTCCAACCCGGCCATGTGTTTCCCCTGCGGGCGAAAGATGGCGGAGTGTTGCGCCGAGCCGGTCACACTGAAGCGGCGGTAGACCTGGCGCGC
>DATFCK010000507.1:0-4233 GCA_035253185.1 Chthoniobacterales bacterium
CTCTCGCTTTGCTGAGCTAGCGACTGATTGCTAACAGCCGGCGGCTGACACCCAATAACGAGCTAAGAAGGAGGGCGTCCCGCACGGCGCCATGAGACTCAAAAGCCGCAGGCTTTGTAAACCTGCGGCTTTTCTTTGAGAGCAATCTTAGAGATTGCGATCAGTACACAACTACGTGATCGATTGTCTTCGAACCGTTGTCGCCCGCGAAGTAGACCTGCACGCGAGTGCCCGCTCGCAGCGCGCCGGTGACTGCTTCTCCCCTGCGGTTGAAGATGCGTCCGGATTCATCGAGCACATAACTCCCGGCACCATCCTGGCGGATGACAACTGTGCCGGTCGGTTGATAACCGGACACCTCGCCGTACTCCATTATGGCGGTGGGGTTTGGCGCGGTGACAGTCACCCCGCGTTCTGCGGACAGAACCGCGATGTGCGTTGCTCGATCCTTTTTCGAAGCCTTCTTCGAATCTTTGCCAAAGGCCAGCGGCGCAACCAGTGCGCAGCAGGCGAGACTGACGATCATTCTTTTTGTGATCATGAATGTTTTACCTCCGTGTTGATTGTTGAGACCTGCATTTGATTGCGCTGGATTCTTTTGCAGAACGTGTGCCCGGAGGTGTTTTGACAACGTAAATCGTATTGCATCAGGAGTTTGCATTGGACTAACGAACAAAATGAGGCACTGCACGAAATCGGAAATTTTCCCAATCGTGGGATTTTGTTGTGTCGTTAGTGGGAAAAAGTCGGACTTGGAAGTGAAAAACGGACGAACGTACGTCGAAATCGGACAGGTTAGGCTGGGAGACGACACCAGTCCTTGTTGGTCGGAAACGTGTCCGGTTAGGGCATCATTCAAGGTAAATTCACAAGCTGCCGGGCCGGGCCTGGTCCGGAAACATCGGTGCGATGTCCCAACTTGGTAGTGCAGAATTGTCGCGAGTTGTTTCGATGATGGTTTTTGGGTTTAGGCGTCTTGAAAGAAAAATGATCCGGTTTTGAGATGAGTTGGTGCGGGCCTGTCCCGTAAACGGGGGCGAGCCGTCAATGGAAAGTTAGGCCGCCAGGATTGTGGCGGCTTCGACTAAAATGCGGCCGATACGTTGATTGGTGTCGCACGCCGGGTCGTAGCTGGTGATGCTGGCGGCACTCGTTTTGCCCGTCCTCGCGATGGCGCGCAGGCAGTCGTTAAGCTGCGCACCACTTAAGCCGCCGGCGCAGGCATACGAATTGGCTGCGCCTTCGCTGACATCGAGCACATCGGCATCGAGATGGACATAAAGTTGGCTGGTGCGCTTCGCTAATCGACCAACTTTTTCAGCAAGTTGATCGGTCTCGCTGGGGTCGACCCGAGTGATATTCACCGAACGCAAATTTAATTCCTCCTCGGCATCCACGTTTCGGACACCGACCTGGATAATCCGGTTCCCAGGAATTGCCAGAAAGTTATCGAAATGTTTAACCAGGTTCGGCCAGCATTGGCCGGTTAGGATCGCCAGACACATTCCGTCCAGGAATCCGGATGGCGATGTCTCCGGCGTGTTGCAGTCGCCGTGGGCATCGAACCACACCACGCTGGTCTGCTTCGAACCGAGTGCCGCGGTGGCGCTTAACGCAGCTGTACCGCAATTGCCGCTGAGAAAAATTGGCCTCGCGCCACGTTTTACCGCTTTGTCGGCCACGTCGGTGGCAAGACACTGCAGTTGGACCAACGCTTGGGCTTCGGAATGAAACCCCTGCGGCAGCTTTATCTCGACGATTTCAACGTCGCCGACCGAGCGAAGTCGATCGGCCAAACCGAGCTCGATTAACGCAGCCGGGCCGTTCCCCATTCGCGTTTTGTAATGCCCGGAATCGTAAGGGATCTGAATGACGACCACGTGAGACACGGAAAGTTATTACGAACCAGAAAGCCGTGTTTAGAAAGTCGAAAACCGGCAGGCCCGACTTTCTGACGGGTCTGCCGGCGCAATGGACGGGTTCGTCCGGTGACAGGCTAAAACGTGGTCGATCTTGGAATCCCATGATGTTACCACCGGCGTGGATTTAGGTAATACCTCCTGCACTTTGTCAGGCATCGATCAGCGCGCCGCCAAACCGCGCGCCGAACATTTTTTTATTACAAAGCCCCGAGAGACCTAACTTGGCTCAAGAATGTAGAGGCCGTCAGTGATTGTCCACGCATTCGCCAGTGGCATTTTTTTGAATTCGTGACCCAGGCCCCAGGTGTCGGAGTAATAGATTTCGTGTGTCTTTGGGTTGAATCCGACGATTAATCGCATGTGACCGCCCGCCGCCTGCGGGTTCAGTTTTTCCTCCGGCAAAAGGCCGAGCTGAACCGACCATAGCAGTGGCAGGCCGCGTTCGATACTGGCCTTCACATTTCTTTCAAATGTCGTCATGTAGGCCGGATTCAGTTTTGTTTTCGCTTGCAACAACAATTCGCCGTTCATCCGCTGTCGCACTATTCCGCACGTTATCCCGACAGGCGGCGGCTTAATCAAGGTTGTTTCGGTGTTTTTCGATGCCTGCCGCACGACCTGGTTGTAATCGTTGATTTCGCGCACACAATCCGCGTACGTCGTTTGGTATTTGGTCAGTACTTGAATGCGGAAACGACTAGCCAGGCGTTTCAGTGCGTTGAACATCACGTCGGGATTGGTGCCGCGAGCCGCGTCAGCATCGGCAACTTGCGCGAGTTCGTTCTGATCGACGGTCACGCCGTAATAGCGCAGGATCCGTTCGGTTGCAGCGGTCACGCAATATCCTTTACGCCCCTGATCGACCATCGGGATGTTTGGCAACCGTTCGCCACCGTCTGCATCCCTAACGAGTCGGCGGGGTAATTCGGCAGCGCGAACGGTCTTCGGCTGGGCGGCCCCTGCGGCCAGGGTCGATTGGGCGCGATGCTGCTCCAAAAAGGTTTGCGGTTGCCCGGATTGAGGGGTTATTCGCAGCCGAATGAATTCCGCGCGATAGCTGCGGATTATCGAATTCGCCGGAGTATCGCTCCATTCCAACAAGAACCGGCTGCTCGGCGTCACCCACACCAGGCCCCGACTTTGGACTGCGCTGCCGTAATCGGTGCCTCTCTCGAGCGGTTTTGCTGCGGTGAGGGAAGTCACCGTTTTTTTGCTGCGTTCAACCAGCGCATCAAAATCTTTTTTGGTGAGGTCTCCCGAGTCGCCGCGATTATATATAGATATCTGAATTTCGGAGAGGCGATCTTCGATGTCGGCGTCCGGGTCCGCGGCTGTCTCAGTCGCACCAATCGGCCGCTCGCGGTAGGACTGTTCAGTGTCAGTGGAGAATCGGGCGATTACTTCCGCAACTTGAAGATCCCCAAGCCGCAGCCATCGCGAACTGGCGCGCGCGGCATCGTGGGCATCCGATACCCAGCGAAACCCAAAGGCCGGGCCGGCCGGGAAGTAGTTGGAGGTGGTTTCCCACAGCGTGGATGTAGTGAGCCATGGGTCGAGAGAAACAGCAGCGGATAGCTGGCTCGTTGACGGTGAAGGCGACGGAGATGAGGTCGGCGTTGGCAAGACAACCTGAGCGGATGTCAGATTTGCAGGCGCCAGAACGCAAAGAGCCAATAGGGCCAAAGGCGAAAGAACCCGGCGCAGCAGATGTGCGGAAAGACCCAAAACAAAGTTCACAAATCGAGTTCGAAATTAATCGGCCATCTCGGAAAATTTCCGCGAGCAGGCGGTTGATCCCAAGGAAACATAATCCCCAAGTGTATCACAAGCCCGGCATGAAACCGAATCCACGGGTGACGCTTTCATCGGAACTGACTCGTCAGGCATAAATTCGCTGCTCCCGTGATAAGGTTGTGCCGACCTAATCGTGCTACCGGCTAAATCGTTCCATGAAATTCATCTGTTCACGGATACGGGTGGGCGCAACGCACGCCAGCTGTAGCGGAATTCAACCAAAACATCTCCATCCAAGTCCTGTTGCAGGAAACTTGACTGCTTTAAGCAGTCAAGTCTAACAATGCACCAAGGCGGATCAACAGTCTGACGAGCTTAGGAGAAATACGTGATTCGACCATGCCGAGCGGAGCGACGACGTTTTCGGTCAGGAAGTGTCTCTTGAAACTTGACTGCTTTAAGCAGTCAAGTTCAACAAACGGCCCGAAGGCGACCGGGGGAATGCGAAGTTTAAAACGGATAATTCGGTGGCCGTGGTTGCCGGGGTTCTGCTGCCCACGTTTGCCGGCGTTTCGTT
>DATFCK010000508.1:0-14466 GCA_035253185.1 Chthoniobacterales bacterium
GGGTGAGCCGGGCCACCGTCGGACTTCTGAAGTCGACTATGTTCAGTGCGGCCGGGTTTTGATCGAGGTTATCTCGATACCGTCTCGGATCGAATCCGAGAAGCGAACTCAGCAACAGTCGAATTGTGCCCTTGTGCGAAACCACCAGGAAACATGTGCCGGAGTGTTGCCGGACCAGATCAACCAGTGCCGGCAAGGCCCGCGCGGTCACAGCCAGTCCACTTTCACCGCTTTGCGGCGCGAATGTGTAGGGATCTTTTTCCCATTCCGCGGCCTCTTCCGGAAATTTTTCCTCCACTTCGCGACGCGTCATTTGCTCCCAGCGGCCATGTGAAATTTCACGGAAGCCGTCTCGAGGTTGGACAGTGAGCTGATGTGGCGCCGCCAGGATGCTCGCCGTTTCCATGGTCCGGCCCATCGGCGAGGCGAACACGGCGGTGATCTTCTCCGAACTAAGGCGTTCGGCCAGACGTCTGGTCTGCTCGCGACCCTCGTCTGACAGTTCCACGTCGGTAGCACCGGCAAACCGATCCTCTGCCGTGAGAACGGTAGCACCGTGCCGAACCATGAATACACGCGTTGATATCGCCATGACTGGTTGAATGCCGAAAATCCTCGGGCAAAGCAATGCTCAACGTCGCGCGATCCGAATTTTGCTGATCTTTCGATCAGAGTTAGCCCGATTGAATTCCATGCCGCGCTCAGGCACCATCGGGCGCATTACCTCTCCTGCTCCACTTCTTCTGTCCCCCGACCGAAAATTGGAATTGCTGAGGCAACTGGATCGATGGCGGCCCTGGCGGTCGCTGGATGATCAGCGGCTTTGTCTCGGTTGCGGCCGGCTCATCCTGGGTCACGAGATCGAAATGGTGCCAACTGGCAACGGCGAGGAGGGGCCGATAGAACTTCGTTGTCCAACGCACGGATGCCAGTCGATCCCGCTCGATTGGATTTTGCCTACTTCCTCGGGGCGAAAAAATCGTTCGGAACGGGTCGTGCCGCCTTCTGAGCCGGCTCGGTAACGAGCAGCCGGCCGGGAGTTTACGAAAAAGGCAAAAGAAACCTCTTTTTTTGCTTCAAGCGGATATAGAGAACATGATATTTACCGCTTTCGATGGAACTCTCTAGATTCTTTGTCAGCAGTTGGAGCCCGGTCCGGGCGGTTTCTCCACCCCCTTTTACCGGCCAATCCGAATTCGAACGGCGTGAAGCAAGCATTGACCGACCGGCGCGCCCCGGTGTCGCCCCAGCGGGTGGCTGCGGCTAACGATCGCGAATAGACGAACTGCCTGGCCTAACCAGCCCGAGACATCGTTCACGGATTGCCGCTCCTCAGCCGGTGCGATTCACATTGGTCTTTTGCGAATTCCAGAAGCTCCTCGTCACTTGAAAACAGTCACTACTGTTTTAATCGCGCTGTTCCTGGGTGCCGGTTGGCCGGTTTGCGCGGCCGTTCTGTCCTGGAATCCCAATTCCCCCGACGAGGGCATCATCAGCTACAATATCTACGAGCGGACCGGCGTCACCTATCAACTGGTCGGGACGATTCCTGCACCCCAGACCTCATTTCCCCTAACGAATCTTACCCCGACCCTTCACGTCTTTGCGGTTACCGCGGTTAACCCGATTGGTGAAAGCGCGATAAGTACCGAAGTTGTGGTGGACGAAAAGCCTTTTTCGGGAGCGGAGTTCAGCAATTTTAGTCGGCTCGCAATCATCAGCGCAAAGGATGGCAAGGGCAAAAGCAACCCTTATCCATCAACGATCGTCGTATCGGGCGTGCCCGAAAAAATTTGGAATCTGCAAGTCAGGATTCATGATCTCACTCATCCCACCGTGGCGGATGTGCACATCCTGTTGGTCGGTCCAAAGGGACAGAAAGCATTACTGATGTCCGACGCCGGCGGCCAGACGGCTGTTTCATCGATTGATTTGACGTTTTCTGATGACGCAATTCAGATGTTGGACCCGGTCGCTCCCGCGTCAGGTGTTTACAAACCGACGAATGTGGATCCAGCCGGCGACAAAGATGAGTTCCCAGGTCCGGCGCCGGGAAAGCCTTATCCGGCATCGTTGGCCGCATTCAAAGGCGCTGACGCCAACGGTACTTGGAAATTGTTCGTCCTGGACGAAGCGACGATGGGAACCGGAACGATTGCCGGCGGTTGGTCGATTTTGATTAACGGCCAAAGTACTCCGGTGGTGACTTTGGGTCAGGCCACAAACATCAGTTCGACCACGGCGACGCTAACCGGAACTGTCAATCCGATGGGACAATCGAGCGCGTGGAATTTCTATGTTGGACTAACGCTTAATTATACCATAGCCCAGCCACCGCAGGACGCGGGGAACGGGACCGCGGCAGTCCCGGTAAGCCTAACCCTTGGTGGCTTGCAACCGAACACGACCTATCATTATCAGCTCGTTGGCCAAAACGGTTTGGGGGCTAGCGGAACTAACGACGGAAGTTTCACTACTCGCGCGATTCCTGACTCCGACGGTGACGGCATGCCCGATGACTACGAACTGGCCTACCAGCTGAACCCTAACACCAAGCTCGATGCGAATTCCGACCGCGATGGCGATGGCGTCTCAGCGCGCGACGAGTACCTGCAAGGAACGAATCCGCTCGATCCCCGAAGCGCGCTCCACGTCATCATCGGAAAGCAGGACGATTATTTTGACGTTAGTTTTCCCACCGTGCTCGGTAAACGTTACCAATTGCAACGAGCGACGAGTCTGCTGCAGCCGGTATGGAGCGCAGTGCAAGACGGAATTTGGGGGAGCGGACAAGTTGTAACGGTCGAAGATCCCGCCGCTGGAGGGCTGCCCGCGCGATTTTATCGCGTCGTCCTCATTTATTGAGAAACCGGCGTGTTGTTCTGCCAAGCGGAACGATTGCAAATCCGCGGGCTAACAAGATCAATTCAACGATTCGCTAAATAGCTTTGGCTATCCGAAACACAAAAGCGGCAGACGGAACTTCCCGGCTGCCGCTTTCATTGCGCTCGCGTCAACCGCAGGCACTGACTGGCAGTGTTGACGATTGCACGAAGATTTCGATCACTCAGTCACTATGACCTTGTCCACCAGCATGTCGTTGCCTTCCTTGACATAATGAACGCGGACCTTCGAATTCTTCCTAACTTTGGAAGCTTCGATGACTTTCCCATCGGCCGTCACGTAGGTGACGTTCTTGCTGAACCGATAATTGACAGGCTCACCCGAGCCCGTGCTAAGCACGATCGAAGCGCCCGGCGAAAACTCGGTCACCGTGCCGGTAGTCTCGGTCGTGGTGGTGGTCGTCGTCGCCGCCTGAGTATCTGCCGTTCCGGTCGTCGTAGTCGTAGTGCTGGATGTCTGTCCATACGCGACTGCGACGAGAAGAACGGTAGCGGAAACAAGACTGAACAACAGTTTCATAATAGTAACTCTCCTGGTTTGGTCTGGCCTGCAGAGATCGCAGCTCCGGTTCGGATCGATATGATGCAGCATCTCCCCGAACTGAAGATGGGCAGGTATCTTAATATCGGCTGCTGCTAGTGCTTCGGCCGTCTGAGCTTTACCACCGTTACTGATCGACCCGGTTCCAACGCTTGGGGTCGTTGCGAAAGAAGGCAATCGGCAAGGCAACTGCCACCGCGGCCGCAGCCAAAATCAAAATAAACACCAGCAGCTTCAGGGTGGGATCAGGAAAGTGATGAGTAAATCCGTAACGGCCCAATAAAATAAGCGCTGTCAGTATTGCGAACTCGCTAAGCCCAAATCCGATCCAGCGGTTTCGTCTTTCCCGGGCGCTGAACAGGGAAAGATCCGATTGCGCAAGCTCAAGGCGGGCTGCGGCAATCTTGCGCGCCGACAACTCCGGTCGCGGCATGGATTTTTCGGCGGGCTCGAGTGGCTTTGGCGATGGTTTGGTTTCGGCTTCGACAGGTGGTTCCGGCCGTCGTCGATCGACAACGGGGTTCGCAGTTGGTTGGGGCGAAACATTGGCCGGAACATCGTGGCTAATTGGCGTCGCGAGGGGTGCGTCCTCGACTGGTTGAACTTGAGCCCGTGGCTTTATTTTGCGGGGCGTGATACGAATTTTAGCCGGCACTTTTGTCGGCGGTGTAATATTCGGCGCGCCGGCGGATTCCGCGGCAGGCTGCGGGCGACTAATCGGCTCAGCCGCCGGACTCGCGGGCGTTGGCAAGGGCGCACGAATCGGAGCGACTTTTTTGGTTACAGCCGGTGGCGGTTCAGGAATGCTTACCGGCTCAGGTACAACTGGCGATGGTACCGAAACGATCGGCGTCGCGGCGCGGGGCGGTTCGGCCGGCTGCGAGGCAGCGGGGCGGGCAATCGCAAAGCTCGAGTCCGGTGACGGAGATTTCGCCGGCAAATTCGAAGCAGGTGTTGCGGCTACGCTTGGTGGCATGACCGGCGGATCGGGGATTGATTCGCTCGGCTCGGGGACAGTTTCGCCTACCAGGGCGCCGCGTTGAACAGCGGCCGCGATCAGTTCCAGAATATGGTTGGCCTGCGCGGGGGTTTGGATGTCAACTGAACCTATCGGAGCCTCCACATCCGTATGCGCTAACGATTCCAGCGCCGCAACGATTGATTGCTGCGAATGCGGTGGATTGCCCGGTATTGCCGGTGTCTTTTGTGGTTCTGGCGGAAGAGAGTCCGACCGTAAATCAGCGCGGCCTGGTTCGCCGGTTACTGATTCGTTAGGCGAAACTACATTCCCAGGCGATTCAACGGCAACATTTGTCGGTATTACCCCTGAAACAGTCGCCACATTTTCGTCGGGACCCATCGTCTTGCCGTTAGGCTGAGCAGGCGCAATCGAAGGAGCCGCACCTACAGCCAGGAAGTGCTTGAGCAATGCGTTCATCTCCGCAGTACCAGGCGCGGCTTCGCCCGGTTTCGGCTCGATAGCGGTCTTCGGAAGCAACTCCATTTGTTGGCCGCCGGGTTGTTCCGGTGACATTTTCACCGGCGCGGGAGGCGCCTGTTTAAACACCGGAGCGGGAGCCGGTTTAAAGGCCGGAGAAGAGATCGGGAGGTTCGATTCGGCGACGGCAGGCGGGGAGGCAAATGTCTGCGGAAAGGGCTGATCAATCGCCGCCGGTCCCTCAGCCGGCGAGCCCGGCGCCTGCGGTTCGTCTATCTCATCTAGACGCCAGCCCACTTTGGCTCGGAAACTGTCTGGAAAATTGAGCGATTCGCTCGGTATGAGGGACATTGTTTTTATGGTTAAATATTGAACATATAGAATCAAGGGTAATCGCCCGGTTCGGACTTTCGTCTCCTAACCTTAACGCCGCTTCATCGCCCCCTTCCAGCTCATCCACTCCAACCATCCGTCCACCACCGGTAGACGGCAGCCCCGACTCCTACCAAATTGTTGTGTGGTAAACCAAACTCCGCCCCGCGCCATTGTCCACCTCGACATGGACTGTTTTTATGCCGCGATCGAGGTTCGGGACCGTCCTTCCTTGCGCGGCAAACCGGTAGGCGTCGGCGGGGCCCGGGAGCGGCGGGGCGTCCTAACCACCTGCAATTATGAGGCGCGCCGATTCGGAGTGCGGTCCGCCATGCCTACGTTCATGGCGCTGCAGCGCTGTCCCCAGTTGATAGTCGTGCCTACCCGGTTTGATGTCTATCGACGGGAAGCTGCGGTCATCCGCGGCATCCTGCACCGGTTCACCAGCCTGGTTGAACCACTCTCTCTCGATGAAGCCTATCTCGATCTAACCGATCATCCCGGTGCCCCCGCATCGGTAGCTCAACTCATCCGCGGGCTGATCTTTAATAAAACCAGGTTAACCGCATCGGCCGGAATCGGGCCTAACAAACTGGTGGCCAAGATCGCCAGTGAACTCAATAAGCCTAACGGACAATTCGAAGTAAAACCAGAAGCGGTGAATGAGTTCATGCAACCGTTGCCGGTTCGGAAAATCTGGGGCGTAGGCGAAAAAACCGACCAGAAACTGGAACAGCTTGGCATTCGCACCTGCGGCGAAATGCAAAAGCTTTCACGGATCGAACTCCAGGAGCATTTCGGCAAGTTCGGCCTGGAGTTATACGATCTTTGTCGCGGAATCGACGACCGCCCGGTCGAACCCGACCGGCCCCGGAAATCGCTCAGCACCGAAGAGACGTTTGCGGTCGATCTGACCACGCTCGAACAATGCGAGGAAAAAATGGCAGAGTTGTATCAGGAACTGATGGCTGAACTCGCGCAGAAGGAAGCAAACCGGCCGATCACGGGTATTTTTGTGAAGTTAAAGTTTCATGATTTTAGCCGCACCACCGCGGACCGCGCCGGGCTCGATCCAGCGCTGCCATCGTTTCACTTACTCTTGGCCGAAGCCTTTTCCCGCGCCGAAAAGAACGTGCGATTGATAGGACTGGGCGTGCGCTTTGCCGATAGCGTGCCGGCCGATACGCAAATGTCGCTACTCTAGTGCCTAACGATCGTAACCCTACCAATTAACATTGTGCCTGCTTTGCAAATCGCCATTGAAAAGCTCGTCGCCATTGGCTTTCTCATAATCGGGATTTCACACCTGGTCCAACCGCGCGCGTGGTCCGAATTTTTCATTCGCATGCGCGAGAAAGGAAGGGTGGGAAGCTTGCAACTCGGAATGTTGAATCTTCCGCTGGGTCTCCTGATTGTCGCGTTTCACAATATCTGGCACGGGCTGCCGATGATCGTTACCATCATGGGCTGGGCGTTGTTATTAAAGAGCACTCTCTATCTGGTCTGGCCCAGCCACGGCCTGCGCATGTTAGGCATGGTTTCAGTCGAAAAATCGTGGCGCTTTATCGCCGGCGGCGTTTTCTCGATCGCGGTCAGCGCTCTGATTTTCTGGTGCATCTGGCGATCTGCCTAACCGCCTGGCAATGACCGCGACGCAGGAGCAGGAAATCAAAGCGAGCGGTTGCGACGTTCGCTTCGACGATCTGACCCGCCAGCTTTACTCCACCGATGCTTCCATTTACCAAATTCGTCCGGCCGGAGTCGCATTTCCGCGGAGCGCCGCGCAGGCCGGAGCGGTTATTCGCAAAGCCGCTGAGACAAACATTCCGGTGACGCCGCGCGGCGCGGGCACGAGCTTGTCCGGCGGTGCAATCGGCGAGGGTTTGGTCATCGATTTTTCGCGACATAACCGCCAGATCTCGGATTTAGACATCGAGCGCCGGACGGTGCGGACCGGGACGGGCGTGGTCTTGGATGAATTGAACGCCTTTCTGCGGCCGCAGGGATACTGCTTCGGTCCCGATGTTGCCACCAGTTCACGGGCCACAATTGGAGGCATGATCGCCAACAATTCCTCCGGCGCGCGAGTCCCGGTCTACGGCACAACGGCCGATCACGTGGTAGCGCTCGAGCTGATCATGGCGGATGGCCGGGTTCACCACGTCGGCCCACATTCGCCTGCGCTGGAGAGCGAGCGCCGCCGAATTGAAGAACTCGTTAGGACACGAGCGCGCGCCATTGCCGAACAGTGGCCGCCCGGTTTGCTCAAACGATGGCCGGGATACGGCGTTGAAAGATTTCTAAAGGCCCCTAACAATCTGAACGAAATTCTCTCGGGCAGCGAAGGAACGCTGGCTGCGATCTTTTCCGCCGAATTGAACATTTGTCCACTGCCGCGTCACAAGGGATTGGGCCTGGTTTTCTTCAGCGCGGTCGACGAAGCAATGCAGGCAACGGTCGAACTGCTCGATCTGAAACCGGCGGCGATTGAGCATATCGACCGTCCGTTACTGGACGAGACCAGGGGGCAGCTCCATTTCCAACCCGCGCGCGACCTGATGGAACTCGACGCCAAACCGTGCCAGTCCATCCTGATCGTGGAGTTCTACGATGAAGAAGTTGCCGGTCGCCTGGCCATTCTCCAGTCTCGAAATCTCGGTTTACGGACAAAGATTCTGACCGACCCGCAGGAAATGAACCTGGTCTGGTCGGTCCGCAAGGCCGGTTTGTCACTTTTGACCGGATGCGTGGGCCCGGCGAAACCGGTCGCGTTCATTGAGGACGCCGCAGTTCGCCCGTCACAGCTGCCGGAGTACGTCGCGGGCCTGAAAAAGATTATGAAATCGCTCGATTTGGAAGCGAGCTATTACGGCCATGCCGCGACCGGACTCCTGCATGTCCGGCCCGTTCTTGATTTGCACAGTCCCACCGACCTGAAAAAGTTTCGACAGGTCGCAGACGAGACTTCAGCCCTGGTCAAACAGTTCAAGGGTTCTTTATCGGCCGAACACGGAGTTGGAATCGCGCGGACCGAGTACATGCAGGAACAGTTAGGCGACGAGCTGGTCCAGTTGATGCGCGATATCAAGCGCACGTTCGATTCCGGTAACCTTTTTAATCCGGGCAAGATCCTGAGTGATGAGTCGGTGTTGACCGGCAATGTCTACCGCATCGATAATCATCTGCGGGAAAACTTCGCGAGACCGCTCGAACTGCCATTTACGCCGAGGCTGGCGTTTGCGTTCAAGGATCGATCGTTCGTTGGGAACCTCGAGCAGTGCAACGGTTGCGGTGGCTGCCGCAAAGCCGCGCCCATGATGTGTCCGACTTACCTGGCGACCGGAGACGAAGTCATGTCCACCCGGGGGCGCGCCAATGTTATTCGCAACGTTCTGCGGTGGAGGGAAAACAACGGCGAAAATGGTTTGGATTCGGATGAATTGGACGCGGCTCTAAGCAACTGCCTGTCGTGCAAAGGATGCACGCCGGAATGCCCGTCCAATGTGAATCTGGCGTTGCTCAAAGCGGAATTACTCTACGCCCGCCATCGAAAACACGGCTTGCCGTTACGAGAACGGATTCTCAGCAATGTCGATCTGCTTGGACGTCTCGGCTGCATGGTACCGGGAATCGCAAATGCCAGCCTGGATTTCCGGCCGCTGCGAGTCTTGATGGAAAGCACGCTCGGCCTATCTACCAGGCGAACGCTACCGCATTACGCTAACGAGCGATTCGATCGATGGTTCGCGAAACACCGACGCTCTCGCGCCGATATCCCGACCGGCCGGCAGGTCATTGTCTGGGACGACACTTTCGTCCGCTATCACGAACCACACATTGGTATCGCCGCGGTAAAAGTACTGGAACGACTCGGGTTCGAAGTGTCCCTCGTTAGGCAACGGAAATGTTGTGGCCGGCCGGCCTTCAGCCAGGGAAATCTCGACACGGCTGAGCGACTTGGGCGCCATAACATCGCTCAACTCTCAACCCTTAACCCTCAACTCTCTTCGGTTCCGATTCTGTTCCTCGAACCGTCGTGCTATTCGATGTTCGTTGAGGATTACCGGGAGTTGGGCATCGATGGAATCGATGCGGTGGCAAAACGGTGTTTCCTGTTCGAAAAATTTGTGGACGAAGAGCTGGCGCGGGCTCCGCTGCCAAGTGCGTTTACTTCGAATGAGCGGAGCTTTGCCATCCACGCTCATTGTCATGCCAAGTCGTTGCTAAAGACCGGATTCATGGCGCAATTGATCGAACGTATTCCCGGGCGAAAAGCGACGGTATTGGATACCGGTTGCTGCGGGATGGCCGGAGCGTTCGGAATGCTGGCGGAGAAATACGACTTATCGGTGCAGGTCGCTGGTGATTTGCTGACAAAACTTCGCCAGCAACCAACGAATACCGAAATCGTCGCGTCCGGTACCAGTTGTCGCCATCAGATCAGCGATCTCACTGACATCCACCCGAAACACATCGCCGAGGTGCTGGCGGACGCGTTGCTGTGAAGCAATTCGATGTCTAACAAGCAGCCGCGAACTCGAACTGATCTAAACAGGTCGAGATCTCGGCAACGTCCGATTGGCTCAGGACCGATGCCTGGCCGTTGAGATACTGTGGCAGCTCGTCTTCATTCAAAACAGCGACCTCAGCCTCGCCCGGCGCGCGGTGGATTCGCCAATCGTTCGCAAACACGACCAGCGGTCGAACCGCAAAACCCTTGTGCAGTACTCCCTTTAAACCGTCGCCAATCTTCATCGCCGCCGCCTGCGCCTGCTTTACCGGCCTCGAATCGGCAATCCGGCCACCCAGAATAAGTTTGTCGTTTCCGCCAAATTCGATGGTCCGCGACCCAAACACATTTCGCTCTTTCAGTTCGAGTGCATAAACCCCGGAGGGACCCACCACGATATAGCCGTCGCCATTCGGTTCACTTGGATCCTGATAAACAGCAAACCCTTTGGAATGAATCTGGTTTACGATTTCGGTGGCGCGCGCCCGTTTCTTGCGAGGCGCAATTTTCGCCGGACGCGGCCTAAGGCGAAAAACCCGAACGCCGCTATAAATGGTAATCAAAATCGCGACCGCCATCCAAAAGCGTGGATTAAGACTCTGACCACTGGTCAGCTGAATGATCTCAACTGCTCCCACGAGCCACAAAGTAAATGCCGCGACAAAATACGGTTGAAAGCGCTCGCTCCTGATCAAATCCAAATGCTTTCGGAAGGAAGCTGGGAAGAGGTTGAAACCGGAAAGGGATCGAAGCTGCTTAAAGCTGAAGTGGGTATTGGGTGTCATCAAACCGAAACGCTGCTAATTCCATGCCAGCGGGACTGACTCGGAGGTAACACCGACAACAGAATTTATTCGCTGGGTTTATTGCTGAAATGGTGACGTCCTCGCATCTTGTGACGGCTCAGAAGTGCCTTGCTGTTGGTCGCGGCGAAAAGTATTCGGTGCTGATCCCATGACTGCATCCGAAGCCCTGGAGTGGGTCGAGAAATGCGGGATCGCGGTCGAATCGGCCCGCGTCAGCCTTCCCAATCTGGTTCAGTTAATCACCGGAGAGCCACCGCGGGGAAGCTGGTGGGGACATCCAAGAGCCGACCAGATATTGCGATTGTCACGAGCGATTCGGCGGTCGCCCGATGTTTTGGTATGTCGCCTGGTGAATGGCAAGATCACCTACGTTCATCGCCGAATGTGGCCCGCGTTGGTTGCTTTGGCGGGACGTTTTCCCAAAGAACGGCTGGCAGCATTGAAAGAGGTCCATTTACCCTCGGGGAACCACAAGGTGCTGGTCACTCTGTTCCCACAATGGGTACCTAACGACGTCCGGCGAGCGGCCACGAAATTACCCAGGAAGGCGATTTCGCAATTGGAAGCACTGCTGCGCGACGCGAAATAAGCAAATGCGAAACGTAAGAACGGCAAAGCTGATGAAAGCGGCGCCTTGGCCGATTCGCGTGCTTTATCTATGTACGAGTTACTCCTCCAGTTAGGTAACATCGATCGCCCCGTGATCCTGACTGCTTTAAGCAGTCAAGTCTAACAAACCGGCCCGCACCAGAGTTTGGGGCAGTTCCCGAAAAGAACTTGCTGCCGCCCAAGCCAAGGTTCGAATGTCGCAAAAACAGTGCTGCGGCCCGGGTATGTGCGCCACAGAGACCCGAATAGAGTCTAACGACCAGCTTCTGGCTCCACTGACTTTACAACCGCGGGAATCGCATCACTGCGGTTTCGGCGGCGGAGCTCCGCCGGGGGGAGCATTGCCGCCTTCGGCTGGAGCGCCACCAGGAAGATCTTCGTCGGGGGCAGTTTCGATTTCGTGCCCGGTGAACGCGCCAGGATGCGATGCCAGCTCCTTGCGCAACGCGGAGATTTGTTCCTTTGTTACCGGGCTTCCCTTGTTGCCCCACGCCGAACGTTCATAAGTAAGAACGTCGGCAACTTTTTGATCGCCCAGACTTTCCCATGCCTGCATCACCGCGCTGCCATATTGTTTCCCTTTCACGGTGATCGGGCCCTGTAATCCTTTCAACACCACCATCGCGGCGCGCCGCGAACCGCCGTTGGTAATTTCGGAGCCGGCCAATGGCGGATAGCCTTGCGCATCGGACCCGTTCCCATCCGGCCCATGACAAACCTGGCAATTGGCCGAGTAAACTTTTTTGCCGCGTTCGGCCGGGGTTAGTTCAGCCGCTCCGCCAGGACCTTGCTGAGCTCCGGTTGTTTTCTTGGCAACCTGCGGTCCTGGATTCGGATCAAGGCTGTCTCCACTGAAGCTGCCGGAAAAACGACCGAGATACGCGCCTCCGAAAAAGATGGCCAGCCCGTAAACCGCGATCAGCCAGATCGACAATGGTTCGAGCCCCACGCGCGGTTCGCGTTTCTCCCGCTGGATTGCGGCGTGCACTTCCTGCACTTCAGCGCTCTCGCCGTAGTCCATGCCTTGACGACTGCGCGGTGTGGGAGTGGAAGGTATATCGTTCATTTCGCGGGCGCAGCCGGTGAAGCAGCTGGAGAACCGGCGGGAGCAGCAGCGGCGCCTGCTCCGGCTTTCGTTTCATTCAATGGATGCGATTGATTCGATGAAATCAAAAACGCCACCAGACACTTGGCATCGTAGGTCGGAACAATTTCCCATCCCTCGGCCGGAGCATCTTTCCCGGTGAGCTTCAACGCATCGGCGGATGGCTGGCCGGTAATTGGACGTTTCTCGTACAGAAAACGGTAAGCCGGCATAATGGAATCAATGGTGATGCTACGGGGGGAGTACAAATGTTTGTGATGCCACGCCGCGGAATACATCGGAGCTTCGTTAGGCCGATTTTCTGAGCCTAACGAACTAGCAGCGGATGGCGCCTGAGCGGTTGCGGCCGGACTTCCCGCCGCCGCGGGTGATGCCGCCGCCGGCGAAGCGGAGGGTGACGCCGCCCCGCCCGCCGGCTGATTCTGCGCCACGGCGCCTGCAGGGGATGCGGCGGGTTGACCGGCAGCGGGCGACGCGCCTGCAGCCGGTGCCGGTGGTGCCGCCGGAGAACCGGCGGTCGCGGGCGAAGGTGACACCGCCGGCGCTGCGTTCTCGTCCTCTAACGGAGCACGTTGACCGACATTGGAAAGATCAGGACCGGTCCGCATTTTTCCAAGTAACACCGGGCGCTCGAACACATAATCGCGGGGTGCACTCCGTCGCACCCCCCACTTGCGATCCAAATCCGAGCCGGCGTAATCCGCCCGCACCCATCGACTGTGACAATAAGTGCAGCCATTGGCGGCAAAGATTTGGCGTCCGCGCTCGGCCATACCGGACAGCGGCATCGGATAAATATCAGTGTCTTCCTCGAGACTTTGCGGTTCCAGACCTCCGATTTGCGCGTTCGGCACAACCGTTAGGCCAAGCCACGAGAACATAAACGTTCCGAACAGTCCCAGAAAAAGCGGAGCGAGGCCTTTCATAAATGCGGTTCCGATCCCTCCGCCTCTACCGGATTCAGGAATGTTGGCATGCTGGCGGTGCGGCCCAGGCCAAACAACATCAGGCCAAAGTGAAACGCGAAAATGAAGTGCGACGCCGTCATCAGCAGCCCGGCCAGACTGCGTCCGCGCAAGTATGGAAGAATCGACTGCACGGTCTCAACGAACGGCAGGCTCGAATCGTTCAACGATAGTCCCTGCATCACCGACGCGCTCAACAGCATTAGCGACATCAATCCAATCCCGTAGGCCGAAGCCCAGAAGTGCAGCTTGATCAATGAAGCGTAACGCCATTCCCGACCTACCAATCGCGGCACGATGTAGTACATCGAGCCGAACAAAATCATCGAAACGAACGCATACAGACCCATGTGCGAAAAAGCGATACTAGCCTGACTGAACTCCAGATAACGACTCACCGAACGAAGCGAGATGAGCACTCCCACCGCACTGAACACGGTATAGGAGATCGCGCCGAAAACGGTAAACCGAAGCGTCGGACTGTAGCGCAGGAGCGGGAAATACCCCTGCATGGTCATGTGGTGATTCAGTCCCACCGTCGCAACTGGAATCACCGTCAAAATCGTCGCTGCAATACTGGCGGTGACCATCCATGCTGGGAATGGTCCGTCGACCAGCCGCTGCATGCCTGTCCAGCTGGAGAACAGCGCGTAGGTCCAGAACCCTATTGTGGCAAGATGGTAACTGTAAACGGGCCGGCCAATCACCTTCGGAATCATGTAATACGCCGTGCCCAGACCGATGGCGCCAAACCACAGGAACAGCAGATTGTTCGAATACCACCAAGTGACTGCGGCCTGCAACACACCCTGGACCGGAACGGCGAACAACATCAGTTGAGCTGCTCCGTACAGCCATGGGAACCAAAGGAACGCGCCTAACAGGTACCACTGCGTGATATAAATTTGTTCCCCGCGGCGGAATCGGAACATCAAGACCGCCCACGAGATGATTAGCAGGTAGGAAACAAACAAGGTTACCGCGGCATAAGGCGGGAATTCGAGCCACTGAAAGCCGGTGCTCTGTCCCGCCAGCACGGCAATGACGCCGATCAAAACGCCAAGATTCCAGAATCCCGCCCCGGCAACGATTAACAGCGGGTGGCGGAGCACGGTACGGCACAAACGGGCCATCAACCAGATCGCGGTGCCCATCGCCGCCATCGACGCCCAGCCATAAATCATGATGTTGACGTGCGCCGGACGAAGTCGTCCCCA
>DATFCK010000509.1:0-20287 GCA_035253185.1 Chthoniobacterales bacterium
TTCCCGGCCCGCCATTGATGGTCCGCGTGATGACGATGATAAAGGATGGTGGCGCGAACTCGTCGAACACATCTTCGACGGTGTCGCTCCCTCGGTAACCGAGCTCGATCGTGACAACTTTTTCGAAATCGCCTACGAACATTTCGCCGAAGCCGGGGTGTGGCGCCTGTTCCCCGAAGTCGTGGAGGTGTTGGAATCATTGGCGCCCGATTTCGAATTGGCGGTTGTCTCAAATTTTGATGGGCGGCTTCGGATGATTTTGGAGCAGCTCGGGATCTCAAAATTCTTTTCGTCTGTTTTTGTTTCCAGCGAGGTGGGCGCCGATAAACCTGATCCCGCAATATTTGGCCGCGCCCTGCATTTCATGAGATTGCGACCGGCCGATGTTCTCCACGTTGGGGACGATCCAGAGCGGGACTGGGCCGCCGCCGAAGCGGCTGGTTTGCGAGTGTTCAAGCTGCAGCGGCCGGAAAAGTCATTGCGCGATCTGGTTGCGACTTTGTAGCGGTATTACCATCGCCTGACTTGATTCAAAATGACGCCGGCGATCGGTGTTGAAAAATTCTCCGATACCTACACAGTCCTGTGCTCGGGGGTCGGTAGCTCAATCGGTAGAGCAGCGCCCTTTTAAGGCGTTGGTTCTGGGTTCGAGTCCCAGCCGACCCAAATTTTTTCCTAACCTGCGGAGCAGCGAAACGCTGAGAAATGCAGGCAGGATCGTCGGCGCCACGTTCGGCCGCGCCTAACGAGCCGTCGGATTATTTCCGGCGGCGACGGAATCGAAGCGCAACCGCGCCAACCGCTCCAGTAGCCAGCAGCGCGACGGTCGACGGCTCGGGGATCTGAGCAAATGCGATCGCATCGAGGTTGAAAACCTTAACCCGGAACAGATCGTGCACCGCGCCGTTAACCAGATTAATCGTGACGATGTGAATCTCATCCGGGAGGTTGTCATCGCCCAGTTCTTCCGGATCCTGGCTGCTGTTTACGCCATAGAGCGTATTGCCGAAGAATGCCATCGCGTTAATCGACCCGAGTTTGGGTGCACCGGTCAGAGATGGACCTGCGGTGCCGGCGCCGGTTTGCCGGTTTATCAGGCTCAGCCTTCCGCCGAAATCGGGGTCAGCCCCGGTTGCGCTCACGTAAAAGGTATTCGGATCGGTCGGACTGAGGGCAAGGCCGCCCCCGGTTGTAAATCCGATGCCAGCGTTGCCAATTGTGGTCAGTTTGCCCGTCTGGGCACCACTGAGGCCGATCGTAGCCAGCGAGAACGGGCTGCGCGCTTCCCAACCGTATAATGTCCCATCAGAGGCAAAGGCGATGTCACTTACCGGGGCGGAAGCAGCGCCCAGGGTTAACGCTCCAAGAACCGTCGCTTTGCCGGTCGTCGGATTGATTGTTAAAAGGGACGATGCCACCGTATTTCCAGCCGCTACACTGTGAACCGACACGCCATAAAGCAGGCCATTAAGGGGATTGAACGCCAGTCCGGTTACGCCGATGGCGCCGTTGCCGCTCACGTTCGTAATCGGGACTGCCGAGAGTTGCTGGCCGGTGCTGGCGTTATACCGATATAAGGTTCCCGGAGTTCCGCCGGAACCACTGGCCAGATAAACTTCCTGCGCCGAGAGAGATGCGATGGAAAGGACCGCGACAATAGGGAGCAATAGAGAGCGGATGAGACGGCTCATAAAGGGGAGTTTGTATCAGGAGTGAGGACTTAGTGTCAAGATGGATTCTATGGAATTTCTATGAAATAAATGGGTCGCGAGGAAGCCTGGTAGCACGGTCCGGGCCCTTCGCGGCCTGCGGAAACCGTCAGCCAAACCTAACTATGGCCGGGGTGGGACCACCGACGCAGCCATCGATTTCAGCATCCGTCCGAGATCGCTGTTAGTAGAGAGGACTGCGGTCGTATCGTTCTGGAACGCCGCCCGCATCACGTCCAGGCTGCGTTGAAACGAAAATAACTCCTGCGCGTCCGGCGAATTGAACGCCGCGGCGTAAATCGCCGCCGCTTCGGCATCAGCTTTTCCTTCTATCTCCAACGCCGTCTTCGCCGCCCCCGAACTGATCGCGGCGACATCGCTTTCCTTCTGGCCGCTGATGTTTGCCGCCTCCCCTTTCCCTTCGGACCGGAATTTCGCGGCGATCTGATGACGCTCGCTCGACATTCTTTCAATAATCTTTTCGGCCACCGCCGGGCTGTATTTGCTGCGCTTAAATCGCAGGTCTAACAGTTCGATGCCGAAATCCGCAATTTTCTGTCGGGTGCTTTCGGTAATCTGCTTTTCAATTTCACCCCGGCCGAATTCGATATCGGGCAGGGTGCTGGGCAACAACGTTCCGCTTTTTTCCAATTCTTCATCCCGCAAAGGCTTCCGTCCCTTGGTTACCCGGATAATTTCCACCAGATCATGGGTTGCCACCGCGGTCCGGGTTTCGCTGCCAAGAATATCATTCAGTCGCGACAACGCGCTCCGCTCGTCAGCCAGCCGGTTATAATAAAGAAGCGGATCGCTGATCCGCCAGCGGGCAAAGCAATCTACGATGAGATAAAGTTTGTCCTTAGTAGGGCACTCGGTAGGCGGGCCGTCCCAGGCCAGGATCCGTTTGTCAAAGCGCTGGACGACATCGATTATCGGCAATTTCACGTGCAAGCCCGGGGTGGTGACCGTGCGGATCACTTTTCCGAACCGCGTAATCAGGACGTCTTCGTATTGCTGGACCGTGAACAGCAGCGTTCCCCATTTGAATGCGGTGAAAAGAAAGAAGATGCCTAACAGACACATCAACGGACTCTGAAGGAACCGCACCAAGGATGGAAACCGGCTCGAGTCGGGAGTCACATCGATCACTTTCATGGATTGCCACTCCGCGACTGATCCGCCGGCAACAGCGGCAACGTTTGCAAAATGCCCTTCAGGCCGTCGTCCACGATGACTTTCTTCTGCAGGTTAGGCAGGATGGATTGCATGGCCTCCAGATAAAGCCGGCGTCGAGTGATGTCGGGGGCCTTGCGGTATTCCGCCAGCAACAGCGAGAATTTTTGGGCTTCGCCCTTGGCTGCGTTTATCCGGCGAAACGCGTAGGCTTCGGCCTGCTTCTCACGTTCCTTGGCCTGGCCGCGAGCGTTTGGTACCGCGTCGTTGTAAACCGCCCAGGCCTGATTGATCGCGGTCTGCTTCTCCTGCTGCGCCTGATTGACCTCGTTGAACGCAGCTTGCACCACCGATGGTGGCCTAACTGTAGCCAGCTGTACCTGCTGGATCTGCAATCCAAGTCCGTATTGCGAACATAAGGTCGCCAGACGATTCAACGAGGCGGTCTCGATATCGTGCCGGCCGATGGTCAGCACTTCGTCCACCGTTCGGTCGCCGATAACCTCTCTCATCACGCTCTCGGACAGATCGCGCAATGTTTGTTCCGGTTCGCGCGCGCCAAACAGGTATTCTTTCGGATCGGTGATCCGGTACTGCACCACCCAGGGAACGAGTGCAGTGTTCAAGTCGCCGGTGATCATCGTCTCGGTGTCTTCGGCCTGGCGATCCTGCTGGTAGTAGTTGGTGGATCGGGCGGTGCCGAATCCGAATTCCAGTTTCAACAGACGTTGCGTGGCCACGATGTGAATCCGATCCACATAGGGAATGGCGTAGGCCAGGCCCGGACTAGCCGAACTGTGATAGGCGCCAAATCGGGTTTTCACCCCGATCGAATTGGCCGGGATAGTTTTAAAACCGAACAACAGGGTCAGCACGGTCACGAAAATTCCGATGCACGCGATGATCCCGAGTCCGAGGCGAATCGGATTAATTGTATTTGGGCTGACGGAAACGACCTGAGGCATGACCGAAAAACAAGTCGCGCGGAAAGTGGCATGATATGCAAGCAAAAAGCAATTGGGCTGAGGCGCGATTCCGATCTTTTCGTCACCGAAAACCACTGTAAATTCCGGGACACCAAACCTCGCTTATGAACAAAACTTATCTCGCAGCGGTCGCGGCGTTTTTAGGGGCAGCAACCTGGCTTCATGCCGCCGAGCCACCGGCTCAACCTGCCGTCGGCACTGCAGCTCCGGAGTTTAGCCTAACGAGCAATGACGGTTCGCCGGTCAGCCTGAAGGACTACCAGGGAAAGTGGGTCGTCCTTTATTTTTATCCCAAGGATTTTACCAGCGGTTGCACGCTCGAAGCGCAGAACTTCCAACGTGACCTGGCCAAGTATCAGAATGCCGGTGCGGTAATTCTCGGGGTGAGCGTGGACAGCGCCCAATCGCACAAAGATTTCTGCGCCAAGGAAGGATTGAACTTCAAATTGCTGGCCGATCCCGACGCGAAGGTTTCCTCCCAGTACGGCTCGGTGATGGAATATCAGGGGTCGAAAATGGCTGCCCGAAACACCTTTCTCATTAATCCGAAAGGTGAAATCGCAAGGGTTTACACCGGCGTAAAACCGGCTGTGCACAGCGAAGAGGTTTTGAAGGACCTGCAGGTGTTGAAAAAGAGCTGAACCGAACAAGGAGCTCCGAAAGGCAATCGGTTGAGTTCAAGGACGGCGGTCTCCACTCCGCCGGCCCGGGGCGCTTTAAGCGGCCGGCGGAAGTCGCCGCAAAAAAAATGGCGACGAGCCAGGATTGTGGTCCGGTTTAATGGTCCGAGCTGGAGACCGCCGCTGCTTGGTCCGGCGTTCAGAAACGCTTAACGGGGCATCATCTCGTTCCCGCCAGATCGGCAATAACTTTCTCCATCCCGCTCACCACCAGGGTGAAGCGATCATAATCGAGCTGATCGGGCGTGTCAGTCGCCTCGTGATAATGGCTGTAGCGGAAGAGAGCCGTATCTGTGACCATGATTGCCCGATACCCGGCGTCCCAAAATGACCAGTGATCTGACCAGCCGATGCCCGGAATGAACGCGGGAAGGGCTCCCCCTTCCGATGGCAGTTTTTCAGTCTTGCGAAAGGTCGTTAGGCAGCGCTTTAGAAGATGCCGTGAACTCAGGTTGCCGGCGAATCCGATAAAATTTGCGGTGTTCGGATAAAACGATCCGAGTCCGACCGATGGATACGTTTGCGAATTCCTTGCATCGGAAAAATAGCCGATGGTCTCGAGGCTCAGCATGGCCACAATCGAATCGTGGCGCTGCTGGCATCGGCGGGCGTAAACCAGGCTTCCCATTTCGTCCGTCTGGAAGTAGGGCGGCTCTTCATTCACGAATGCAACAAATCGCAACGTCTTGTCCGGCTGCTGCCGGGCAAACCGGCGGGCGAGAGCGATTGTGGCGGCAACACCGGTAGCGTTGTCGTTAGCGCCGGGTGAGCCTTCAACGGTGTCGTAGTGCGCGCCAATCACCACAATGTCACTGGATCTTCCTCGAATCTCCGCCTCGATATTGTGGCAGGGCCGGCCGCGCAATTCGTAGGTATCGCGCCGGGGCTGCAGCCCTCCGGCTGAAAAACATTGTTCGATAAATTCGGCGGCCGCAACCAGCGCCGGATAACGGGACATGTTTCGTTCCCCGATTTCGCCGGCTAATTTCTGGACGTCATTGCGCAACTCGACCTGCAATGCCTCTTCCTCGGTGGTCAAGGTCGCAGCCCGCGAAACATTCGTGCCCGGCATTCGTATCATGAACCACCACGTTAGCACCGTTATCACCGCCAGGGCAGCGGTGGCGCGCAGGAGGGAAAAGCAGATGCGGCGAATCACGCGCTCCATGCCGGGCGCTCGTTAGCCGATCTTGGTGCGAAACCGCGAGGCGCACAGAATAAAAAGGGCCACCGAGATGCCGATCAGAATAACCAGATGCTGCCAGTATTCGAAGAAATTGGCTCCGCGGACAATGATCGCGCGCATCAGCGAAATAAAGTAAGTCGCCGGAATCATGGTGCTGAGCGCATAGAAAATGACCGGCATGGTTTCGCGGGGAAACACGAACCCGGAGAAGAAAACGCTGGGCAGGGTAAAGATCATCGACATCTGCAATGCCTGCATTTGATTCTCGGCCTTGGTTCCCACCAGCAAGCCCAGACTTAGCAGAGCGAATACGTAGACCAGGGTTGTGAAAAGCATCGCCAGGACGCTGCCATTAATCGGGACGCCGAACAAAAACCGCATAATCAGGAAGAGGATAATCGCCATGGTCATGCCGACACACAGATACGGCACTAATTTGCCGAGCATCAGGCCCCAACGACTCAATGGACTGACCAGCAGGGTCTCGAGTGTTCCTCTCTCGCGTTCCCGGACAACCGCCATGGCGGTAGAGAAAGTGGTTGCGATCTGCAACAGGACGCCGATCACACCCGGAACATAAAAGTTCGGGCTGCGCAAGGTGGGGTTGTATAGCATCTGCGGCCGAATATCGATTGGGATATCGCGGCGGCCGGTTTCCCGGACTAACGACTCCAGCGACTGGGTCAGGGCCACGGTGGCGGCGGTGTTTAAGGCCTGGAGCGCGGTGGTTGAGTTCGATCCGTCTACCAGCAGCTGGACCTGGGCCGGCAGACCGTTGCGGAGTTTGTAGGTAAACTTTGGCGGAATTTGCAGGCCGGCGTAGGCCTTCCCGCTCCGGATCACGCTGGCCATTTCGTCGATGCTCTGCACCTCACTTACCACCCGGAACGTTTCGGTATTCACAAATCGATCGATGAATTGCCGGCTTTCCACCGTGCGATCCTCATTCAGCACCACCATTCCCATGTGTTTCACGTCGGTGTCGAGGGCATAACCGAATGCCACCATTTCGATCAGGGGCGGCACGAACATGAAGAACAACGTCGCCGGATCGCGCAGGACCATGATGAATTCCTTGAACAGGATGGCGCTCAACCCACGGAACGGGACGCGTTTCATGCCGCTAATTCGGTTAGGCTGCTTTCCTGGTCACGCTATCTTTTTGTTCGCGCGCGTATTTTTCGCTCAGACTAACGAATACGTCTTCCAGTGAAGGGCCAATCTGGTGAATATCTACATGATCGATGCCGACCTGGCGCAGAGTGCTCTCGATCTGGTCCCGCCGGACATCATCATCCACCAGGAGATGCATCGATTGCCCAAACACGGTCGCGTTGCGGACGCCCTTAAGTTGATGCACCGCTTTGAGCGCGCGGGTCACGTGATCGCAAGTGACGTCGAGCCGCCGGGTATTGGGCGGACTCACTTCCGGCAGCTTCTTTAATTCATCCGGTTCGCCGCAAACAATCAGTTTCGACATGTAAATGTAACCGACGTGATCGCAACGTTCGGCTTCATCCATGTAATGGGTAGTCACGAACAAGGTCATGCCTTCACCCGCGAATCCAAAAAGCAGGTCCCAAAGTTCGCGTCGAGCCACCGGATCGATACCAGCCGTGGGTTCGTCCAGGAATAACACAGTCGGCCGATGCATAAGCGAACAGGCCATGGCCAAGCGTTGTCGCCAGCCACCAGACAACAATCCTGCCCGCCGGTTAAGGTAAGGTTCGAGATGAGTAATGGCGACGAGTTCATCCCGTCGCGCGGCCAATGCCCGGCCCTTCAGCCCGTAGAGTTTGCCGGAAAAAATTAGATTCTCGTCCACGGTCAATTCGTCGTAGAGCGAGAATTTTTGCGACATGTAACCGATCATCTCCTTGATCGGTTCAGGATCGCGCGCTACGTCGTGCCCGCCGATTTGGGCGGTTCCTTCAGTCGGCTCCAGGATTCCGCATAACATTCGAATCACTGTCGATTTGCCGGATCCGTTAGGCCCAAGGAATCCGAAAATGGAACCTTTCCCCACATTGAATGAGACATGATCGACGGCGGTAAACGTCCCGAAGCGTTTGGTCAGGCCCTGGCATTCAATCATCGCTCTCATTCCCATCGCCCCCGATCAGTTTACATTCGGAAAATATACGTCCGCCGCCATTCCGGCACGTAACCGGTCGTCGTCGTTAGGCAAGCGAATCTTTACCCCGAATACCTGGCGGATCCGGTCTTCGACCGTCTGGACATTTCGCGGGGTAAATTCCGCCTGGCGGTTCACCTGCTCCACTACACCCGCAAAGTCGGTGCCGGGGAACGAATCAACCTGCACTCGCACCTGATCGCCGACCTTGATCCGGCCGAGCCAGGGCTCGGGAACGTAGACCCGCACCCATAAATGTTTCGGTAAAAGAAGCGTGGCCACCTCCCGGTTCGCCGGCAGCACGTCGCCCACCTTAACGCTGAGCACCTCGAGTATGGACTCGGTCGGCGCCTTGACCTGCATCTCGGCCAATTGAGCTTCGACGTCCGCCAGCTGCGCCCGAGCCTGGGCCACGCGCATTTGGGCGGCGTCCACGATCTTTTCCTGTGACCGCGCCGCGCTGTCCGCCTTCTCGGCATCGTTAGGCGATACCACTCGCCGTTTAAGCAAGTCCTGCTGTCGCTTGGCATCGTCCCGAAGGAATTGCAGCAAAGCCTTCTGCGATTCGGCGTCGTGGATTGCGGTTTGAATCTGCGCGGCCGCGAGTTCGCGCCGGGCCCGCATCTCAGTGGCAGCCAGTTCTACGATCGGCTGGCCCGGCTTCAGAAAATCGCCTTCCTGGGCAAAAATCTTTTCTACTCGGCCCGGGGATCGCGGTCCCACATGCACTTCGTCGACTTCGATCGTGCCCGAGACCGCGTTGCTTTTGCGATTGCAGCCGGCGATTGCCAGGAGCAATACGACGAACAGCATGAGCTTCAGTGGCGCGCGAAACGATTCGCCGGCAGCATGTTGCTTACGCGAGTGGGGTCGCATCGACCGCAATGTTGCAGCCAATCTGCGACGGTGAAAGCAATTCTTGGCCCTGACCGCAGCCGGCCCTTGCTTACGGCTGGCGCTCTCGCCGCCGACTATGACACAGTTCCAGCATGCCGGGCTATTCAGGAACGCCGCTTCCGCAGAAGCTCGGGATCAAGGCTGGCACGGTTGTAGTGTTGATCGATGCTCCCGACAATTATCGGAAGCTGCTGGGGGATATTCCCAGCGGCGTAAATTTCGCTACCCGCCCAACCGGGAACAGCAGATTTGTTCATCTCTTCTCCACCGAACGTCAGGCGCTGGAAAAATCTCTGAATGCGTTGCGCCGCAAGATCCCGGACGATGCGGTAGTATGGGTTTCGTGGCCGAAAAAATCTTCCGGGGTTGCGACTAACATTACCGAAGACGTAATTCGCGCGGTGGCGTTACCGCTGGGGTTGGTCGATATAAAAGTGTGCGCGGTGGATGAAACCTGGTCCGGTTTGAAATTAATGATTCGCCGGGAACAACGAAAAAGACGATAAGGCGTTGTTACCCAACCTCGAAATGAAAGCGCGGTTGATCGATCATATTGATTTGCGGGTTAAAAATCTCGAGCGGGCGATGAATTTTTATCGCCGCCTGCTGCCGGCGCTGGGCTTCACTTGCGATCGATCCGATCAGGACTGGGCCACCTTCTACAGCGCCGGTGGCGATAAACCCTCGGCCTTTTTTGGCTTTACCGCCGACCCGGAACATCAGCCTAACGGGACCCGGATTGCATTCTGGGCGGAAACGCGCGACGAGGTCGATCGTATCGGGGCACTGGTCGGCGAAATTGGCGGGGGTGTCATCGAGGGTCCGGAACTCTGCCGGGAATACAGTCCGGGATACTACGCGGTATTTTTTGAAGATCCGGACGGCAACAAACTGGAAGTATGTTGCCGCGAGCAACCGGTGATCAAAGAGTAGGGCAAAGGGAGCGTTTAACCCGACCGGTCACTCTCCTTTGTGCGCCGGTCAGGTCCTTTGGCCGGTTGGACGCCGAATTGTTCCAACATCAAAACGGTCTTTTCCATCGGCAGTCCGACCACGTTTGAATACGATCCTTCGATTTTTGCAATTATTTCGGCGCCGTGACCCTGGGCGGCGTAGCCGCCAGCCTTGTCCAGGGGATTGATTTTTTCGAGATAATTCCGGATCTGAGTTTCATTGAGCTTGCGGAAGCGCACCTCCGATATTTCGCAAAACATCTTTGCATTGGCGACCGAGAATTGAGCCACGAAGACGGAAGAGTAAACATGATGGGTCCGTCCGGTTAAACGGCGAAGGATCCGGACTGCATCTTCGAGGTCGTTAGGCTTGCCAATGATCTCGGGGCCAAGCGCGACCACGGTATCAGCAGCCAGCACAACCGAATCCGGATGAGCTCGGGCAATGACCAGCCCTTTACGCATGGCATTCCAGGCGGTTACTTCGCGCGCAGTCAGATGCGGATCCGCCTTTTCGCGGATGTTGGGCGCGGCTATGCCGAATGTAAAGCCGGCCGCTCGCAATAATTCCTGCCGGCGCGGTGACGAGGAGGCGAGCAACAGCGACGGCGCTGGCACGGTTAGGACAAAGACAAACCCTCAGGGCTTGGTCGGATGCTGCTGCAGTAAATCACCCAGGTCCGGAACTTTCATTTCCTCAAAATCTTTCGGCGGCACGAATTCGGTCGCGGCGATGGGGTCCTGTTTCACTGACACCAGCGTGCTGGTGATCTGGTTGCCCGCGATCGCCATCACGGTTTTGATGGGTAGACCGGTTAGGGACCGATAATCCGGCAGGTACATTCCCTGGGAATCAAACAACCCCGAGTTCAGCAACTCGAGTTGTTTCATGATTGCCGCGCCGTTCGGATATTGCGGCGCCACCCAGTAGCTGGCTTTATAAGTGGGCGCGTCAAAAACATATTCCTCGGTGTCGTAGCCGTTCACCTTCTCTTTTTTTCCCGTGGCCACTAACGCCGGCTTGGCTCCGCCCGATTTCTTATCGGCCGCGGTATATTGATTTAGTAGGGCGGCCGCCGCCTTCAACTTCTTGGCGGACATTCGGAAGATCTTTTTCTGATCGAGCATCAGGTTGGTTATCTCACCCGTTCTGGCATCGAAGATGGTGGAGACCGTCGGACTCGAATCGATGCGCACCATGTTATCCTTCACCTTAACCGTCATGGTTGTGGTAGTGGGACCGGCGCCTTCCACCGTTTGAACCATCGTCAGATCTGCGCGGGCAGTAACAGCAAGCCCGAATCCGAAAACGAAAAGGACGCCGACTGTTTTCATAATGCGGTAGCTAGACCTCCGGCGCATCAATAGCAAGAGGAACGTTAAAACGGCTAACCAGGTCGTCCTTACCGTGAATGCCGTCGACGGTCGTTAGACCGAAACGTCAAAAATATACAGGAATGTGCGGATATCCCAGAACAAGGTGGCGATCTGGAATGTAACGATGAAGAGGACGGCATAACTCCAGCCCGGCCACCGGTCGAAACAGTTCAAAACCCGGCTTGTCCATGGATCGCGCAATTTTCGCCACGAACAAATAAACACCGATCCAATCCCCAGGACCATGCCGCCGAGGATGTCGGTCGGATAGTGAATCCCGATGTAGATTCGCGGAAAACAGATCGCAATCAGCACGTAGAAAAGCATGATGATGCCGGCGCGGCGACTCACCAGCCAGATTCCGGTGAGCAGTGCAAAAAACAGAGAAGCATGGTCGCTGGGGAATGAACTCCAGATTGTCCAGTTGCTTTGATCCGGGACGCCATGGGGTGCGCGAAAATGCAGTGCCGGATCAAGAATCGGTCGTATCCGCAGCGGCAGGCTGTGAGCAAGAACTCGAGCTAACGTTAGTGCCATCAGCGCGCCTAACAATGAGGTCAGCAAATAGGAACGACTGGTTCTGGAATCGCGCGAATTAACATGGAACCAGGCCCACCAGATGCCGGCGATCATCAGACCGCCTTTCATCAAATCGCTGTTGCTAACGAAGACGACGATCGAATCGAACAGGGGCCAGCGCTGGGCAAATTGGTTAAAGAACGAAATAATGGGAGGGTCAAACCAGCGCATCGAGTCCTCCTTAGCCACACGCCGCTGACATTGCAACTATCGGGACCCGGTGAAACATATGCTTCCGATGAAACCGAGAATCTCTATCCTAACAACGCAATCTGAAGATTGAACGCCGTGGCTTCCGTCATCTCACGTCATCTTCAACAAGCTCAACGTAGCTACCGAATCAGTGCCCCGGCGGCTGCGATCATATTGGCCGCGCCCTTTGTTCTCCTCGGCCTGTTCTTTTTTCTAATTTCCTTTGCTCCCACCCAGGATTTCGCCGCCCTGATGGCTTTTCCGAATTATCCAATCGAGTGGGTAACGTTTTTTTCCTGTCTACTTGGCGGCATTCTCAGCTGCAGATTGGCGTTTTGGCTGAGAGCGCAAGGCGAGTGGTGGTTAACCTGGGTCTTTTATCTGGTGTTCGGCATCGGCTTGATCTGGACCGCCGGTGAGACCAGCGCGTGGGGTCAGCAGGTGCTCGGATATCGCACGCCCGATTGGATGCAATCCAGAAACGCGCAAAACCAGATGACTTTGCATAATATATATGGCTGGCAGGATCATAACCACTGGCTGCGGACCGTGTTCGCGCTCGGCGGATTGATCGGAATCGCGTTGCACAAAAACCCCCGGTTCCGGAAAATCGCCGCCCCGGCAATTTTGTTTTCCTGGTTTTTGGCGATCGCGATCAAGTGCGGTCTCGATTTTTGGACCAAAAGTTTTCCCGCCGGGATTAGTTATGAGTGGGAGATGTTCAAATGGATCGTGAATCGAAGCTCGAAAGTGGCCAAGATGCTGGTGGGGCTGGCGGGGTTTCTCTATGTCTGGCTTAACAGGAGGGCGCTGAAACAATCGTCGCCGCCGGCCAATCGTAACATCTGACAAAAAATCAGGATCACCGGGTCGGCTCAGGCCTCAGTTTTGCTAGCTTAAGAGGCGGCCAGTTGATCTGGCGGACACGTTTAATCTTATTGAATAGCCACTTATATCGTAGTAGTTGTAGACGAATACGTGTTCGGAGGGAGAGGAATCCGTCTTTAGCGAAGGATAAATAAGGAAATTATGAAAAAACGATTTGCACCAATATTGAAGGTTTGCGCCACTGTGCTGGTCGGCATCAGTCTCTGTACCGGCGTCGCCAGTGTAAGCGCGCAGGGATCGAAGCCAAGTCCGGCGCCTAAAGAGGAAAAACCGAGCCCAACTCCGAAACCGCCAAAACCGAGCCCGACTCCGAAACCGCCAAAACCGCCGAAGCCAAGTCCAACTCCGAAACCCGGCAAGTGCATCGTGTGCGACCGTTCCAAGAACAAAGCCAAGGATAAACAGGTGAAATGCGATGAAGTGGACAAGTTCCTGGCCGAGCACCCCGGATCCACTCGCGGTCCATGTAACGCTACCCCGGTGACGAATCCGTAAAACAAACCAACTCTGACTCGAAAAGCCGTTGCGTTCCCGCGCAACGGCTTTTTGTTTTGAGCCTGGCCGTTCGATTTCTCACTTGGAACGATTATTGATTCCCAAACCACCCGCTGTGAAAGCAGCGGCGCCCGCTCGCCAACCGCTGGACCTGGTGCCCGTGCTTTTCCTGGCGGCAGCATTCGCCACCATTCAGGTGTTGATAGGCGGCACTCGATTGCTGTTCAGCCTGCCGGCCTACGGTCTGCTGGCGATAATGACCTTCGTTGCCTTGTTTTCATGGCATCGGCGCCGGCCGGATCCGAACCATCTTTGCATTTACGGAACCGCGCTGTTCATGGGCTACATTCTACTTCGCGCCTTCGTTTCTCCGGCCGAGTACCTGGCCCGGGCGGATATCTATTCGGTGTTAGGCGGCCTGTTGGTGTACTTCTTCGCCGGCTACGTATTCACTGAAGCCAAGGCCAGAATTTACTTTTTGGTTTTCCTCATGGCCATTGCCATGGCGCACGTCTGGATCGGATTCATTCAATTCCGGAACGATGACAACTTCATGCCGATTTCATGGCTGAAGCGATATGATTACGAACGGCGGGCGAGTGGATTCTACGTCTGCCCCAACCACCTGGCCGGCCTGCTCGAAGTGCTTGGGGTGTTTGGATTGAGCATCGCCTGCTGGAGTCGTTATCCGATGTGGGTCAAACTGGTTGTCGGGTATGTCGCAGCAGTTTGTTATTTCGGCCTGGTCTTGACCGGAAGCCGGGGCGGATACCTCAGCACCATCGCCAGTCTGGTCGTATTCGGGGTGTTGAGTCTTTGGCTCACCCGGCGGAGCGGAGCCGCGCGGTTTTGGCGCATCAGCGCGTTAGGCGCGGCCGCTGCGATCATATTGGCGATTGGCGTCGTATTTTTGGTGGGCAAGAACGATTTTCTAACCAAGCGCGCGCAGAATGTATTCGAGACCGACAATATGCGGATGGACCTGTGGCCCGCCGCGATCAAGCAATGGCAGCTCAATCCGCTCTTCGGCACCGGCAGCGGGTCGTATTTATATTATGGCCGAATGTTTCGCACTGAACGCATGCAGGTCGATCCGGTTAGGGCGCATAACGATTATCTCGACTTGTTAGCCGAATACGGCGCCGCCGGCGGCGTCCTTCTGCTCGTTTTTCTGGCCGTGCACGCCCGCGCCGCCTGGAAAAATCTGGCCCGGCTGGCTCCTAAACCGGTCATCCTTTCCGGCCGGGTCTTTAGCAACAGCCTGGCCTTGCAAGTGGGTGCGATCGCCGCGGTCTCAGCCTACATCGTTCATTCGGGATTTGATTTTAATCTCCACATTCCGGCCAACGTTCTGTTGATGGCATTTGTTTTCGCCATTTTTGCCAATCCCGGAAGCGAACGGTATGGAACGGTTGCTCCTCGGAACTGGGCCAACACGGTCTGGCGCCTGGTGCCGGTATTCATCGCGATCATTATCGCGGTTCAATGTTACCGGCTGATTCCGGGCGAATATTTCGCTGAACGCGCCCGCACCGCGCTGCGCCGCGAGCATGCCGGGACCGCCACTCGTTATGCTGAGCGTGGACTTGAAGTCGAACGGAGCAATCCAAACCTTTACGATTACCTGGGAAGAGCCCATCTCATCCGCGGAGATGCGCGATCGAAACCGGAGGAGAAGGCGTGGTACTACCGGCGAGCCCTAACCGCGTTCAAGGATGGTTACAAGCTGGCTCCGCTCGATGAAGATTTTCCTCTGCAACTGGGTTACGCTTACGACAAGTTAGGCCGGTTTAACGAGGCCGAGTGGATGTATTACGAGGCCCGAATGCTGGATCCGAAATCGATCTGGGTGAAATACTTTTACGAGCAGCACCTGGAGCTGTGGCGCACCGGTAAAAACAGCGCAACGTCCGGGTCGAAGACCGGCCGCTAAGAAAGGACTTGGCAGGACGGTGGGGGCGCGGCAGTTTTCAGGATCATCTTTGCGGGCATAGCTTAATGGTAAAGTTCCAGCCTTCCAAGCTGGCCATGCGGGTTCGATTCCCGTTGCCCGCTGTCTGATTCCGCGGTTTGCCGGTGGATTAGGTTTGGGCGCGGAAGGTCGGGGGCGACGCGGGCTCTTACCCTAACGGGGTGAAAGCTACTCACTGGCGGCAGGTTTAGGCGCCAGAACCAGCGGCCTAACAAGATTTTACCGTAAGAACAGAAATAATGAAAATTCTGGCACAGTCTAATTTTTTTATTGACCTGTACACACTCCCCGTCACAATCGGGCCAACCTTTTACGGAGACCCCATTCATGAATACTTCGAACAAAGCTTTGTTCGTGGCTGTATTGGCCACCGCGTTTTCGGTGATGCCAGTCAAAGCCGATATTTTCACCACCTGCGGCATCGATCTCGGCGCCGCCGGCCGCACCAAAACCTGGGCAGTGTTTACCCTGCTCGCCAATGAAAAAGGCAAGCCGGACGGCAAGGACGAGTTCCACGGCAGCGCCAAGGTGCTGGGTGATGTCGCCGCCGCCGGCAGTGGTAATGTGAAACTCAGCGGCAATACCATGATCCAGGGTGACATTTACTCTCATCAACCTGGCAAGGTTGAAAAGATCGACAAAGGCCGACTCAACGGCTCGGTCATTCAGAACGATGCGACCGACACATTGCTCGAGATCGGATCGGCCGATGCGCTGCGCGCTTCAACCGGAGCGGCAAATCTGGCTACCTCACCGCAGTTTAGCTCCTTGAAGGAGATCAATCTGAATGATCACAAGGAGCTGACCATCATGGGTGACGGATGCACGGTTTTGAGTCTCAAGAACTTCAAACTGAGTGGGGACTCGGTCCTGACACTTACGGGCGATCCCGGAACCGCGTTTGTCATCAATGTGAAGAATGATTTTAAACTGAGCGGCGACTCGAGAATCGTCCTGGCTGGTGGCCTCACCCCGGCTGACGTGCTGTTCAACGTAATCGGCTCGGGCGGAAAAGTAGAGCTAAGCGGAAAATCGATGGGCTCTGGAATTCTTCTCGCCGCCAGGCGTGAAGTGAAGTTAACCGGCTCCTCCATGTGGACGGGAGAAGTTATCGCGCGTAAGGTGCATGTGCATGGCAAGATTATCGGTGCCGTGACACCCACTACCAATCCGTAGGCGGTTGCTGAATTTCCAAAAGCCGTTGCGACTTTTTGTCGTAACGGCTTTTGTGCGTTTGCGGTAAGCTCGTTTTCATGCCGGCAACGAAACAGGCCTACCTGGTTCCGCCTACGCTGGGCGCGGTGATTCACCCCGCGCCGATTTCGCGGCGCCGGCAGACGGTTTACCTCATTTTGTTATGCCTCGGGTTTGCCGTAATCAGCGCCTTGATTGGCGGCACCCGGCTGGTGTTCAGTTTGCCTGCCTATGGATTGCTCGGCGTTCTCGCGGTGCTGGCGCTGGTGTCAGTAACCGTCGTTAGGCCAGCGCCCAGCCATCTTTGCCTGCTAAGCGCCGCGTTATTCTTCGGTTACCTGCTGGGCCGGGCCTGGTTGTCACCGGTAGTCTACCTGGCTCGCGAGGATGCCTTCGCCGTGCTCGGATCTCTTCTGGTGTACTTTACCGTCGCCTGCGCGCTTACCGACACATCCCGGCGCTTCGTTTTCATATTCTTTCTCCTGGCGCTCGCCATCGTCCAAACCGTGGTCGGAGCCATTCAGTTCAAAAATGGCGACAACTTCATGGCCATCCCGTTCCTGCAACGATTTGATTACGGATCCCGGGCCAGCGGTTTCTATGTGTGCCCGAACCACTTTGCCGGGTTTCTCGAGGTGGTCGGCTTGTTCGGGCTGGGAGCAATCTGTTGGGGCCGTTGGCCGCGGTGGGGGCGGATCGTTTTGATTTATCTGGTCGGAGTCTGTTATCTCGCCCTTGGCCTAACCATGAGCCGGGCGGGATATTTGAGTGCCACGTTTGGGCTGCTGGTTTTCGCAACGGTTAGTCTGATTGTTTTGTTCCGGGCGGGTACCAAACGGTTTTGGAAGACGGCGCTGGGGGTGATTGTGGGCGCGATTGCGCTCGCATTTATCGCCACGTTCCTGGCTAACAAGAGTTTTTATCTCAGCACGCGGGCGCACAGCGCCGTCCAGGATACTGATAACGTGCGGTTCGATTTGTGGGAGGCCGCGCTCACCCAGGCAAAACTTAATCCAATCTGGGGAACCGGCAGTGGTACCTACCTCTATTATGGGCGCGAATTCCGGTCGGAGCGGGTTCAGGCCGATCCGGTGGATGCGCATAACGATTATCTGCATCTGCTGGCCGAGTACGGATGGGCCGGGGTTGGCGCGTTCGTGATTTTTCTGGGCGTTCACGTTTACCGCTCGTGGCAAAATGTTAGGCGGCTGGGACCTCGCCGGGGAAGAGCTAGTCCGCGGCTCCGCAGTAATCGCCTGGCGCTGCAAATCAGCGCGCTGGCGGTCATTGCCACCTACGTAGTGCATTCGGCCTTCGATTTTAATCTTCATATACCGGTGAATGCGATGGCCCTGGCCTTTGTTTTCGCACTGGTGACCAATCCCGGACTGGAACGTGACGAAGCGACAGGATGGTTAGGGCGGGGTTCGTTGATATTTTGGCGCCTGGCGTTGGCAGGCATCGGTGGGTTCATGGTGTTTCAAGCGATCAAGCTTTCCCCATCGGAATATTTTGCCGAGCGCTCGCGAACGGCTTTACGGGACGAGCAATTCAATCAGGCGGCTGATTATGCCCTCAAAGGATTGGCTACTGATCACCAGAATCCGAATCTGTACTATTATCTTGCCCGGGCGCGGATCGCCGAAGGCAACCAGGCCACCGATGAGGCTCGTTCAACCGCGCTTTTTCAATCCGCCATGGTGGCGGTCGAGAAAGCACGGGACCTGGCTCCGCGAGACGTGTATTTCACGGTCGAGATTGCCTTAATCAATGATGCTTTGGGTAGATTCAGCCAGGCCGAGTCCGCCTTTCAGAAGGCAATGCAACTCGATCCCAAGTCGATCCGGCTAAAGGAGGACTACGAAACACATCGGAAGGAGTGGCGGGAGAGCGAAGCCGAATATGCACCCGACCAGTAGAGGGATCGGACCCGAAACCGGCTCGGTAGCTGCTTATCGGACGCGTTACAGTCGATTTTCAATGACAGAATGCGCCAACGATTCTAAAAAAGATATTGCTGCAGTCTGTGCTGCCACTTACCCTCCCGGCCAGAGGGGTGCGGCCGCATCCGGTTGCCCGAATCGACCTTGAGAAACATGAGAACTTTTGTGGCTCGTTCGGGCCGTCTCCTCCTCTTGACTTTGACGTTAGCCTGCGCGCCGGTCGCGTTGATCCAGGCGGAAAGCGAAACGCCAGCTGATACCGGGAGCGCTGCCGGCGGCACGACCGCTGAGGCCGGCACTAACGACAACATTGGGCTCGGAATTTTCTCCCGGTTTCCGATCAACATCTCGGCCTCGGTGCAGGGTGGTTACGATGACAATGTAACCACGACCAACAGTTCCCAGCAGGGTTCAGGTTTTATCACCAGCGGAATTGTGATTGGATACGACCTGGGCAATCCCCGCACCAACCTGACCCTCTCCTCCAATTTCGGCTTCACTTATTATACCGAGCTCGAGAGCGATCCATTTGAGCCCAACCTCAATTTGTCGATGACGTTATCCCACAAGGTTACGGCCCGCCTAACTTTGAATTTTACCGGTGCGGCTTCTTATCAAACCGAACCGGATTTCCAGTACGGTTTCGGCACCAACCGGCGGGCCGGAAACTATTTTTTCACCACGGATAGGTTCGCGGCGACATACGCTTGGGCGCCCCGATTTGCCACCAACACCAGCTACGGCATTGTGGCGGTTCAATATGATAATCTGAGCGCCGGCTTGTTTGAGGACCGGGTCGAGCACACTTTCGGTAACGAATTTCGGTTCCTGGTCTGGCCAACCACGAATGTGATCGGGGAATACCGTTTTCAGATAGTCGATTACGAGAACGTGAATCGCGATTCCGACACCCATTACTTGTTGGGCGGCTTCGATCACGCGTTCAGCCCTCGGCTGGCCGCCACATTTCGCGGCGGAGCGCAGGTGCGGGAATACAAGAACTTTGAAAGCCAGGACTCGCCTTACTTTGAGGGAGGACTGAACTATAAACTGGGTAAAGACACTGCGGTGGGGTGGAACTTCCATTACGGAATCGAGGAAGGTGACGTAATCACTAACACCAGCCGACGTTCATTCCGGACCGGAGTGCAGGGAAAGCATGATATCACTGCCCGGATTAGCGCCTCGATGGCGATCTATTTTTATCACGATGATTACTCGGAATCGACTTTCGCGAACCCCATCGTAGGCCTGCCGCCAATTGTAACCCCTTCATTCACTGAGGATTCTTTCGCCATCGACTTGGCGTTGCGCTATGCCGTCACTCGATACCTCGGAGTGCAGGCCGGCTACAACCATAACGAGGTCACCTCGGGGCAGGTGGCGGGGTTCCGCGACTACTCACGCAACCGCATTTGGGGCGGTGTGAACGTGTCGTTTTAAAAAAACCATAAGTCTGTTTTACTCCGCAGGAATTTGCGGTACAATTTCTGTTCCTCTCGGAACCGGGAAAACACATGGCTCAAAACGACGACGTAAAACTACACTTTCTCGACTATTGGCGTGTAATCAGGGTCCACTGGGTATTGGTTGCGCTGGCTTTTTTCCTGGTCTTAATCACTGCCGCGATCGTCAGTTACTTCCAGCCTCGGGAGTATCAGTCATCGGTTTTCATCGAGGTTAAATCTACCGCTCAAAACCCGCGGATCTTCACTACTGGCGACCCTAACCTGCCGATCCACGATCCGCAGCTGGCGCCGACCGTATTCCAGGTAATTCAAAGAACCGGAATACTTTACCCGGTGATTGAACAATTGAAGCTTCAGGATAAATGGGCCAGAGACGGCGTTCGTCCTACCAAGGAGCAGGCCTACGCAATGTTGCGTAGCAAACTCGATGTGGACGAAGTCCGTAACACCGATCTGCTTC
>DATFCK010000510.1:0-4291 GCA_035253185.1 Chthoniobacterales bacterium
CGCTCCAAGCTCTCAGCTGGTAATTCAAGAGAGAAAGAAGAGGCAGCACCGCCAAAAGCCCCACCCATGGGGTCGTGCGTTTGGACCGAGGCAGTGCCGGAAGCACTGAATTTGAAAGGAGTTCCTGGGCAGAACCTTCGCAGCGCAATGGTTGAAGGTCTCCTGCTGCCGCGAGGAGACGTTGCCGAGATCAAAGTAGATAAACTGCCTCGATCCTCTCGGTGACGAACCCGCGGTTTGAGCCTGGCGGAGCAGTCTTCAACGAAATCTAACTCGACCATTCGCTGTAAATTGCTCGACATAACATCTCCAGCTGGCCATCGTGATTCACGATGTACCGGCTGCCCTTGATCTTGTTAGTCCGAACCCAAAGCCGGGAATCGCGTTGATCCCCTGCACCTAACCGGTGAAGTGATATGAGAAATCCATCAATTGGTTTCATTCGTCGAGGCATCCCAACTCCTAGTTTATTTTGAGCGTAGAAAAATACCGACGGAACCTAACAATTTCAGGTTTCCATTGCGTCCGGGAATGACTACAAAGATTTCTGCTTCGCGGCAGCTGGATAACGAGAAACGCGAAGTCTTGACATGCAACGATTGATCCTTCTCTTGACCGCGCTTGTGATCGGTCAGGCGGCGCCGGCAGCAGAACGATGGGGCTTCTTTCCGATCGAAGAATCCGACTGGATACTTCTAATGAGACCTTATTTGGGGATTGGCGCGTCGTGCATCCATCACACCGGATATGCCCCTAACAGGGCATTGTCGGCCGAAGAATGGCAATTCGGAGGCGAGGCATTCGGCGGCTTCATGGTAACGCCCGCGCTGAATCTCGAAATTGCCTATCATTATCTCAACGAAAGCCCACTCCGGCCGGAAAGGTTTGGTGCCACCGAGCAAAGCCACGCCATCGCCGGCAGCGCGATGCTTTTCAGCAAGAAGTTGCGGTCGCCCTGGAAAACTGGGTTTCATCGCTGGTTCTTACGGGGTGGCATGGCCTTCAAACAGATCACCGAAGACTCCGAGGACGGGCGCGAGACCGAAGACGGGCTTGCCGGCGTGTTCGGCGCCGGGATTGAACTGGACTTCAATAAGTATTTGTTCGGCCGGTTCGAGTACGAACATCTTTTTAAAGTCGGCACTAACCGAGTAGTAAATGTCCGGCACACGCCGATATCGGCAAGCCTTGGCATCCGATTCTAATCGAACCGTTACCTCATCGCAGACCGGGGCGCCGGGTTAATCCACCGGACTAACGAGGTTGATACAGAACGACGCCTGATTTGTGGCGCACCGTGATTTTGCCAGTGACAGCGCGCCGATCAAGAATGGCTCCGGCAGCGTCGAGCGCAACCATCCACTCGCCGCTGCCGGGAATAACGACCCTGGCTTCGCTCTCGTTGGACGCGTTCAGGATGACGCAGGCTCGTTTCCAGGTTTCACCGCGAATGCCCTCGCCGTTGACGGTAAACATTAATACGTTGCGGTCGGGTGTTTCCACAAATTGCAGCCTGGAGCGCACATCGGGTTTGGTGCGAAGGCGGAACATGGGATGCGCTTTGCGGAGGGCGATGGCATCGCGCACGTAGGTGAACAAATCGTGATGCTGCCGTTTCAGCTCCCAGTCAACCTGGTTCACCGAATCCGGCGCTTCATACGAATTGTTGTTGCCTCCTTTAGTGCGGGCGAATTCTTCGCCGCCATGGAAAAACGGTACCCCTTGCGAAGTGAACAGCGCCAGATAACCGAGTTTCATCATTTCGATTCGGAGCGCGTCGTCAGCGTTAGGCGCCGAATTTCTGAGCTTGTCCCACAACACCAGGTTATCGTGACAAGTCATATAATTGACCGATTGACCCGGCGATGCGCACCAGTCGTTGATAAGCATCGCCGTTTTGAGTTTGTCGCGGTTTGATCCGTTTTGAATCCAGCCCGGATCGTCGTGATCCGGTGAACCTTTTAGTGCGTTCCGAAAATCGTCATTAAATGCGCCTACCGGAACTTTGGTGATGGCCGACTTATCGGTTTTTTGCTGAAGCGGCGACGGCCCGCCGGTCCAGGCCTCCCCGTAGAGTATAATTCCAGGATTGATTTTTCGCAGCTCACGATCGGCCTGGCGCATCGTTTCCTGGTCGATCAATGCCATCAGGTCGAACCGGTAACCATCAATCCCGTATTCCCTGGTCCAATATTTCAGGGAATCGATGATCAACCGCCGCGCCATGGGCGCTTCGCTTTTCACTTCGTTGCCGCAGGCGGAACCGTTTGCCAGCGATCCGTTAGGCCCGTGTCGATAATAATACTCCGGAGCAATCGACATCAGCGAGGCATTGCCGGAGGTATGATTGTAAACAACGTCCAGGATCACGCCGATACCGCGTGAATGCAGCGCGGTGACCAGCGCCTTCAATTCGCGCACGCGACTGTCATCGTCCGGATTGGAAGCGAACATTCCTTCAGGCGAAAAGAAATTGCTGGTGATGTATCCCCAGTTATAGCGGCGGGCGGATTCATCGTTCTCGAAGTCCTGGACCGGCATCAGTTGCACGTGAGTGACCCCTAATTCAGTGAGATGCTCGAGCGCGGTCTGGATCTTTTCGTCATCGGGAAGATGAGTGCCGTCTTCGGTCCAGCCAGCATACAGTCCCGCGTTGGTGACGCCGGAGTTAGGCGCGACGGTGAAATCGCGCACATGCATTTCATAAACAACGGCGTCGGTGGCTGAAGCCAGCTGCGGTCCAGACGCAACCGCGCGTGTCAGCGGTGAAAGGCGGCCGCGCGTGCTGTTGGCAACCGCATTAGTGGCGTAGGGATCGAGAACTTCCCGGGCCCGCTTCGGATCGTTCTGGTCAAGCAGCAGGGTATAAAACTTCCCCTGCCAATCGCCCGGCACCGTCGCATCCCAAAGGCTGTTACCCTGTTGCCTCAACGGGCAAACCGTCCGCCCGTCCTGGCCAGAGCCCTCATTATATATAACAGCGCTAACCGCTTTGGCATTCGGGCCAAAGACTCGAAACGTTGTGGCCTGCCGGGTATACATCGCACCCAGCCCAGTTCGAATTTCTTCCCCGGTTGCCTCTCGGGTGAACTGCGGCTCCGGCTTTTGCTGCCGCCCCACTTCGGTAGCCACCTTTTTTCCAGTCGCGGCCTGGGCATCGAGCTGCGCTTTGCCAAACGCGGCTTCGGCACGGACACGAACATCGGTCGCAGCCAGCGGGACGTGCTGGCGGCCGCCCATAAAATCAGCCTCCACATCAGCTGCCGTGACCGCCACCACGGCAACTCTGGTGCCGGCAGGCACGACTAACGATCCAACCTGCTTGCCTCCGGAAACCGCGGGAAACTCGACGGCTTCCACCAGAATGACTTCCCTGGGCCAGTAATCCTTGTGCTGTACCAGCCACGCCATCGCATCCGCTTGCACGGTTGGTTCAGGCGTTGCCTCCGGCAAAGGTTCGGGCGGGACCGGCTCAGGTTGCTTCGGAATCCATCCACGAACCACATTCGTTAGCCGATCCAATGTTTGCTGAGGCGATTCGCGAAACCGATACATTGCATAACCGAAACCACCGAGCAGCAGCACGATCACGAACAACAGAAGATTTGCGCAACCGCATCCGCGGCGCCGTTTCACCAGTCGTGTGGAAGTTCCAGGTGCGAGCGGCTGCAGCGGCACATGGATTGGCGGACGCGACCCCGTTGTTTCGGATATTGCCTGCGCCGGCTCAGAGGTGCCGGAGGGATCCGGAATAATCACCGCCTGACCACACGTCGGACAATGAATAGTGCGCCCGGCGTGGCCGCCCTCCACATCCAGATGCTGATCACAATTCGGACAGGCAAAGATCATCGAAAAAGAATGGAAGTCCGGGAAGCTAACACTCCTTCCCAATAAGAGAAGTCGTTAGCGCAGCGGGCCCATTTACAAACAGTTATCAAAGCTCGACTGCTTCCAATGCCGACGACTTGCGTTTTAGGCCGGTGCCGAGTGCTTATCGCGGCGGGCTCACTAATCGGCGCGGGTTGCAGCATTGGCGAGATCTTTTGACTAAAGAAATGGGATTGAACCTGGTTCGGGCATAATCCGTCGCCCTGGCCGCCGCACCCGGGATTGGAGATGCGATCGTTTATAAAATCCGCGCTCGATCATGCAAAAGCCTGTCATCACCGAAGTGTCACCTTTCGGTAAATTGTGAATAGCTGTGAATAACTCTGAGCCGACCGCTGGCACCTGCGGTCGCGAGTCACTGAAGATACCTTCCAGCCGCGTTCTATTGTGACAGTGTTCC
>DATFCK010000511.1:0-3451 GCA_035253185.1 Chthoniobacterales bacterium
TCCTTCGTTTGGGCGATAAGCATCCAACGGGATGAGGTCAGTTCTATTTAACGGAATAAAGCTCAAGAGGGTTGTCATCCTGAGCCAAGCCGAAGGATCTCGCCTACCTGGGTGACCCATTCCGCATATGAGAGGTCCCTCGACTTCGCTCGGGATGACATAGCTAAGCTCGGGAAGGTGCCAGGGATCGACAGGCGCAATCGCCGCTCTCGATTAGGCAGAAAATTCACGGCCGTGGAAAGAATCGCCGAATGATTCGGCGCGCGTCTTCGTCGGTCATGCCCCGCTGTTGCTTTGTCCGCCTAACTTTTTTGGTTGAGCGACTCTGGCCGTCATTGCTTTGATCGGAATCGGGGTTCGACGCCGGCGAGCTACCGGGATCGAGCGGGGCGTCGGTGCGCACAATCGCGCCGCTCTCCTTGTATACATTTGTTTTTCCGTTATTTTCAAAAGTCACCGCGTTGAGCGTTAACTGGTTCTTCGAGTAAGCGCCCGCGCCGAACATCTGGTTTCCGGCCACCCGCGTATTCAGCAGGACTAACGAGCTCCCGGTGGCCGAACTCTTCTGTTGCATTCCGCTTTGCGCACCTCGCGCATTGTTTTCGATCTGCGAATCGGCTACTTCGGCAGCCGCACCGCCATAAGCGCAAATGCCGTGATCGCGGTTACCAATCAGCATTGTTTTGTTGAGCGACAGATGGGTTCCACGATCCAGCGCGATCGCACCTTCACTGTTCTCTCTTGATTCCGAATCGGTCACAGTCGCACTGCTACCGGAGCAAACGCCGATACCGGTGGTGTTGCGCATAAATTTGCAATGCTTCACTTCAGCGCTAGCCGGCAAACCATTTCGATCTCCCACCAGAAGGCCGACCGTGCGCGCTCCGGAAATCTCGGTGTTCTCAATGCTCAGCTTCGCACTCCAAATTACGGCAACGTTATACGAGGCCGAGCCATTAATTGTACAGTCGCGCACGGTCATGATGGTTCCATTCCCGTTACCGCAAATCGCCATCGAATTGGCGACGAGTTCTCCGCGAGTCTGCAAACCATTGCCATCAAATCGGCACTTGTTGAGTTCGAGGGTGCCGCCATTGGTGGCGACGATGCCCTGCGAATTTGCTTCGAACGTGTCGTTATCCAATTTCGCGATTCCGGCTGATCGCACCTGAATCAGCCCGGGACTGGAGTTTCCCTGGGTCGAACTAATGCCGTTATCCTTGAACTGACTGTTCGAAATCGTGATCGACCCGCCCTCTCCCACGGTGATCCCGCTCGGATTCGAGCCGAAGCGGCAGTCCTGAATGGTGACATTGGTTTTATCCCCGGAAACGGTCATAATAGCGCCACGGCCCGTGCGGGCACCGTTGCGCTCGAACGCGCACGAGGAAAGTTCCGTGGATGAACCGTTGCCGACAGCCAGCCCGGTTTGGGCGTCGGTAAAACTGCACTTGGTGAAATTCGCGCGGGATTGTCGATCGATCTGGGCAGCGGTCCCGTTAGTCGTGGTAAACGTGGAAGCCGTCGCTTTGATCACGCCATTTCCCCTAACCACCACTCCATAATTGCTGCTGGACATGACTTTAACGCCGTCAGTCTCCAATTCGCCGCTGTCGGTAACGGATATTGCCGGCACTTCGCCGCTGCCATTGAACAACACTTGCACGTTTTGCAGCACTACCCCCTTCGATCGAATGGCGATGGCGTCCTTGGTGTCGCTCTGAATGAATACCTGTCCTCCACTTGTATTGTCGCCGATGATTTGGACCGGCTGGGCTATCACGACTCCGCCCTGATACAGGCCGGGCTTTAATTTGACGGTGCCCTTTTGACCAGCGCCGCTGATCAATTCGGCCAGATTACCAACTACCGTGCCGGGCACAACCGGCGGAAAGGTCGGCGCACCGGGACCGACATTCGGCGCGCCGGGCGGAGCCGTGGGCCCGGTAGAGGGCATCTCGCCGGGTGATACGCCTTGTTGCGGGGTGGGCGCTTGCCGGCCGTTTTCGTCCTTTGCCGTTTGATTCAGCGAGGGGCGCGGGGACCGCAACGCGAAAATCAAAATTAGCAGGACTACTGCAGCCGCGCCAGCGTACACCGGCCATGGAATCGAGCGCAGCAACTGTTGAAAATCGGGTGGCTTTGCCTGGCCATCACTGCGTTGTGGCGGCGGCGTGGGCAGCGGAGGGGGAACAGAGGGTGCCTTAACTTTTTCCGCGACCACAACCGACTCCACCGCGGATTCAGCTCCACAATCGGGACAATGGGTATGTTTCACCGGATCATAAATCCGGCCACAGCTGCACCGTACGCGGCTGGTCATGGAGATTTGGCCGGCACCGCGGTTGGGCTTTGTCCCTGCTGCCGCCTTTTGATGTATTCCTGGCGTCGTTTGTCCATCTCTTCCTTGGATAATCCGGGTGGCGTGGCCCGCTGAACTGCCGGCGTCGCCGTGACCGCAGGTGGAGGAGCCGCACCGGAGATTTTTTTCCACTCCGCTTCCTGTTGCTCGGCGGTGGCCGGCTCAAACGAAGTTTTGCCTTCCTCTCCGCCAGTGATTGTTCCGAGAAACTCCCAAAACCGCGTGGGCGTCAGTGAAACCTGGGGCAAATTCACCACCCATTGCGCGCTCTCACCCACGATGCTTCCGCTGACGGTGGTAGCTGCGCGCGTCGCGGGTTCGTTAGTCAATTTCACATAAACCTTGTAATGAATATTCGGCGGCGAATCGCGAACGACCCATGCTGACGCGCCGTTTAACCAGGTCAGCGTGTCTCCGGTCCACGATGGCCACTGCGGTTGTTTGTTAGGATCGAAGGGCGCTGCCCCTTTCTTTTGTTGATTGAGGGAATCGTCCCACAGGTAAAGATTTACGTTTTGCACCGGATTGGAGGTAACCAGGGCAATAAACGGGCGCCGTTGATCGAGACTGCGTTTTTGATCCTGATTTTGTTTCGTTAGGTTGTCGTTTTCAGACTTGATCTGCTGATTCTCCGCCTGCAGCTGCTGATTCTGCGACGCATACTGGTTAACCTGACCCTGGAGTTGTTTGACCTGGTCCTGGAGACGATCGATCAGGTCCTGCATCTGTTTGGCCAGCGCGGAATCTTTTGCCTGTTCCTTTAGTTTCTCCAACTCATTCAGAAGCTCATCAGTGGTGGCTTGTTGTTGGCGAAGCCCCTCTTCACTGGCCGGTGGTTTGTAGTAAGGAAGCAGCACCAGCATCATGAAACAGAACGCGCCCAACGCGCCGCACAGGATGTCGAGCAGCGACATGTTGAAGATATTGACCTCGCGCGAACGCGCTCTCATTGAGGGGACGTTAAATCGTTAAATTGTTGGATCGTTGGATCGTAAGATGGAAAAAAGGCTTTCAAGTAACAACGAACTGAGTCCCATGTAGCAGGCCTAGGGTTCATTTTCGCCCGGCGTCGCGTAGAGCCGGTTAATC